>JBPOJO010000419.1:0-2045 GCA_052033485.1 Bacteroidota bacterium
TTTAAAATGAAAGATTATTAGCGTTATAGGATTGCCTTTATTTTCAGACTAAAACTACCCATCGAAGAATCCGACCTCCAAACACAACAAAACACCGGAGAGAATCGTTATCAATCCAACGCCGGCAGTGAGCGTGAAACGTCCTTTGACTTAGCGTGGCTTGAGACGGCTTTTCGTCCCGTAGATGCGCAGGTAGGGCGGCTTTGGGGAGTAGATGCCCTCGCGATGCTGACACCGGGCATATCCCCGATGGCTTTCGCGCTGAATAACCCGGTGTCTTTTAATGACCCGACTGGGTTGATGGGCGAGACACCGATACCGAAAAAGCCTATTGAAACAGGCGCAAAAGGTTTTGTTCCCTTACCGACAGACGCACCGGTGGTTAAACCACCTTTGGAAACCTTGCCGGATAGCGGCGAGCAAGCAAAGAATGCACAAACTAATACTGAAGAAAGTTCTGAAAATAAGCAAAATTATACCATTGGTATTGTTTATATGGGTACTAATGCTGAAGCAATAAAAGAAATTAAAGGGGGAATTAATCAAGCAAATAAATTTTTAGTTGATTATGGAGTCTCCAATATTCAATTCGTGCATAGCAATAAGACGAAGCGTGTTAAAGCGAATGGCTACTATATTATTTCTGATGAAACATTTTATTCTGAAAATGAGAAAGCTAAAGACTATCTTTTTTCAATTGACAGTCGCATTGAAAAATATTTTGCACCGGGTGAATTGAAAAATTGGCTGAATGGAAGAGCAAACTCGGGGGATTATGAAGTTTCAGCTAAGTTTCATCTGTATGGTTTGGTAAATGGAAATGTCGCTTTTGAAAAAAAGTGGAGGACATTATTTTTCTTTGAGTCAGGTGCTAAAGATGTTATTTGTCTTACTCTTTTGCATATATTAGGGCATAATGCAGGCTATGTGCATGGTATACTAAATGAGAAGGATGATAAAGGGATAATGGCAACAGCCCCTTTAATCAGGAATCAAATTGCGTTTGCCGGTATTGACAACGTCATGTCAATAAACGGTAGATATGCTGAAAATAACAAAAGAATTTGGGCGGCTATCATTAAACACTATTTTCGATGAAAAAACTGATTTACTTTTTTACAATATTAACATTTTGCAATTGTTCTTTACAGAAAAAAAATCAAACCTTTTTAAGTTCGTCTGAGCGACTTGCATTCATACTGCAAACGGACAGTTCTCTTTTTTATTCGAATGACCTTTTTTATCACAAGCCAATTCCGGCAGACCTTATTGATTTTGTTGGAGAAAACTCGCAAGATTCTTGCAGAGGTTTTGCGCTAAATTCAAGTATAATGAAGGGAGAAATACTTTCAGGAAAAGTCAGAGACCGGTGCAAAGATGTTTGTGTGGAAGGTTATACTTTAGGGTTTAACCCTTGTTCGTGCGTGAGCAATAAAAGTGTAAATTTTAGACAAATAGACTTAAATAGTTTGTCTAAGGAGTATTTAAGTTCGTTTAATTTTGAAGAAATTAGTTTTTATGACTCGAGAGTTGATTTAGAAAAATTTTTAGGTAACGTCATAAAAACAGACAGTTTGGAATACATGGACGGATTCAACACAAGAATTGCAAACGAAGTGCTTCATTTGCGGGGCGATAAACTCCCTAATTTGACAAGGTTTAGTTTTTGGTCTGCGATGCGACATAGTATTATGCTAAAAAAGATTGTTTTAAGCGGAAATTTTAAAAAATTGACTTTTTTTGAATTTGCTTATCCTATAGAATTGGATATTCAGAACGCAAGTTTTGAACAAAATACTGTAGTTGTTATTATTGACAAAGAAAGAGAAGTCATCTTAAAGGAATGACTCTTGTTTAAGGCTGCAAACAGTATTGTTTGACAACGGGGGCGCGTTTTGGTATTGCTCATCGGGACGCGCTTTTTTCGACAATTTCCGCGTTCAGCGCATCGCGCCGGTCGTTTTCCAAGAGAATCACTACGACCCGTGGGGCTTAAACCTCAAAGGCATCGAAGAAAATGACCTCCAAACACAACAAAATGTAGG
>JBPOJO010000494.1:0-10297 GCA_052033485.1 Bacteroidota bacterium
TAGGCAGGCGCAGATTTGCGCGAAAAATTCATATTCGCCCCAAACATAGCAGAAATTTGGCGCAAAATGACTTTTTTTTTCAAAAAAAACAAACCGACAATAAAAAAAAATGACCAAAGCCGCCAAAGCTTCGGCAAAAATCGAGTTTTTGAAAATTGTGTCTTTAAAAAATCAACTTGCCGAAAAACCTTTTTTTGGAATAAAGCCGCAAAAGTACATGCTGAAAATCAAATTTGTGTAAAAATTGAGGTAATTTTTCTGTCGTTATTGCTGTCTTTTCGCCCTCGCTTGGGAAGACAAAAGCAACTGTGAAAGTATCGCCGGCATCTTGCCGGCTTCATTAAAAACAAAATAATGCTCATTTCGGCAACAGTTTTTTTGTTTCATATCTTCTGTTTTTTACAATTTTGACAAAATCTTACGTTGCTGCCGGTTTTTCGGCGCGCAATTTATTCGCCCCGCACATAAATTATCGGCATATTGCCAAATTTTTTTTTGAACAAGCCCTGTTTTTAAATAATTTTCATACATTTGCAAAAGGAAAATCGGAACAAGTACGCTGAGCAATCTGCGGCTTTGGGAATTTTTCGCAACCAAAAAAATCGAAGATGAAAATTCTTGTTACGGGCGCAAAAGGTCAATTAGGCAGCGAATTATGTCTTTTGTCAAAAATTTTGCCGTATCAATTCAGGTTTATTGATGCGCAGCAATTAGATATAGTTCACACGGACGCAGTGCACGCTTTTTTTGCGGAAAATCAATTTGATTTCTGCATCAATACCGCCGCATACACGGCAGTAGATACATCGGAAAAAGAAAAATTAAAGGCTTTTGAAGTGAATGTCAAAGGCACAACTAATTTGGCGAAAGCTTGCGCGGATAACAATGTTAAGTTGATTCATATTTCAACAGATTTTGTTTTTGGCGGAAAAAATTGCATTCCGTATCACGAAGAGGACACAACTTCTCCTTTGAGCGTTTATGGCATGACAAAATTGCAGAGTGAAAATGCGGCTTTGAGCTGCAATCCGCAAAGCATTATACTTCGCACGGCTTGGCTTTATTCTTCTTTCGGAAATAATTTTGTCAAAACTATTCTCCGTGTAGCACGCGAAAAAGGCAAAATAATGGTTGTTTTTGACCAAGTCGGTACGCCTACTTATGCGGCTGATTTAGCTTCGACAATCATTCGTGTTGTTGAACGAGCGGCATCTTCCGACAATCATTCGGCGTTATGGGGTATATATCATTATTCAAATGAAGGTGTGGCAAGTTGGTATGATTTTGCACACGCAATTTTGGACATAACACAAACAACTGCGCAAATAACACCTGTTTTGTCGCATGAGTATCCGACTTTAGCCGAACGCCCGTCGTTCAGCGTTTTGGACAAAAGTAAAATAAAAAATACTTTCGGGTTAAAGATTCCGCATTGGCGCGAAAGTTTGGTGAAATGTTTGTCGGAACATAATTTTTAAAAAAAATCAAACTAAATTGTATTTTTATCGTTCAAAACATTACACTTAAACACTTTTCATTATGGCTTTCGGTTTCTTTGGCAAAAAAGATGACGAGCAAAAAAAACAAAATTTGCCTCATTACGACCCTTCGAATATCAAAATTTCGGATATTCGCAAGGGATTTATTTTGGATTATGATTTCAAAACGTGGCAGGTTATGGAGGAATATGAGTACGATTGGGGGGATAATTTTTTCTCTTACGAGTACAAATTGACTTCCGGCGACGATGATATGTTTCTCAGCGTGGATTCGGAAGACGACCAAGTCTATATGGTCATGCGAAAAGTCAAACTTCACCGTTTGGGCGAGAACATTGACAGCGTCATTGTTCAGACCGGAAAACCGCCGCAAAAGATTGTTTATGAAGGAGTTACGTATTTTAGAGAATCGGAGGCGCCGGGTTTTTGGCGAAATCTTGAAACCATGAAACCGCATGAATCCGTTGAGTTTTACGTTTGGGATTATTATGACGACAAAGAAACCAAAGTGCTTTCGATAGAGCAATGGGGCGACGAGGATTTTGATGCCTCCGCCGGCGTACTCTGCAAAGCATGGGATTTTACGAATATTTTGCCTGCGCCGAGCGCGTAGATTTTGTTTTTGCAAATATTTTACATCTAAACTTTTTTTAAAATGAAAAAATTATTGAGTTTATTTTCGCTTTTTTCGCTTTTTCTTCTTGTTTCCTGCGGCGGTTCCGGCAGCAGTTATAAAACTCCCGTTGATGATTTAATCAAACAAATGTCGAACGACCAAAATTTTTCGATTATTCTCTACGACATTGAATATAACAGCGGTTTTTTTTCCGACACATACAAGCACAAATACCGTGTGGTGCGCGAAAAAGCTGACGGAACGCCCTATTCTTCCGAAACGGATTGGTTCAAAGTTAATCGCGATTTTTTTGAACAAAATGCCAACAACATGGGCATGGAAATCGCTACAAAAATGGACGGGAAAGTTACCAAAAATGCCGCGCCTCCGGGCTACAACCGTTATGTCGGTAACAGCCGCTACGGAAATTGGCGGACAGGCTCAAACGGCATGAGTTTTTGGGAATTTTATGGTCAATACGCTTTTATGTCGAGTATGCTGAACTTAATGACCCCGATTTATCGCACAAGTTATTATGACTATCGCGACAACTATCGCGGTCGTCATTCTTACTACGGAACGCCGAGTTCGCGCGGTTACTATCAATACGGCACTTACGGACGGAACAACTACACGAAAACAAGCACTTTGCCGCGTGTTGACACAAAACCGACAGGCTTCAAAAACAAAGTTAATTCGATGGTTACGCGCAGCAGTTCGTCGCCCTATAGCTCTTCATACAGCGGCACACGCACTCCTTCGCGCTACACAAGCTCCTCATATTCTTCGCGTCCGAGCTACGGCTATAGTTCAACTTCGACAACAAATTCGCCGCGCTCTTACACAAGCAGCAGCTCATCAACATCAAGCTCTTCAACAGGCGGTTTCAAATCAAAAGTGAACAGTTCAATCTCGCGCAGCAGTGGTTCTTCACGCGGTTACGGCAGCTCGTCGTCATCGTCTTCCTCTTCGTCATACGGTTCAAGTTCCTCATCTTCAAGAAGTTACGGAACTTCCACGACACGCTCTTCAAGCTCTTATTCTTCCGGTTCGAGCAGCAGGTCGCGTTCAAGTTCGCGCGGCGGCAAGTAGTTTTACAAACAACTGACAGTTTATCACAACTGTCAGTTGTTTAAAAATTAATAAATTTGTAAAATATTTTGATGCAATCGGAGCACTTTCTTTACAAGTGAAGTTTCGCCGTCGTTGTCGAGCACAAAATCGGCATGTTGCATTTTTTCTGCATCGGGCATTTGTTTTTCAATAATTCCTTTGATTTCCGCGTCGCTTCTCTGCGGGTCGCGTTTTTTTATTCTCTCCATCCGAACCTGCAAAGGTGCGGTAACGAGTATAAGCGCGTCGAGATTTTTATGACTGCCGGATTCTATCATTAAAGCAGCTTCTTTAAGTGCGTAAGGGCAATTTTTAGGTAAATTTTCAAACCATTCCTCAAAATCTTTCGCGACGGCAGGGTGCACAATGCTGTTGAGCACTTGTCTTTTTTCTTCATTTTGAAAAACAATTGAGGCGAGAAAGGGGCGATTTAAACGTCCGTTTTCAAATGTATTTTCACCAAAATTTTTGATGATTTGTTCAATAATTTCCGGCTTATTTTCCGAAATAAATTTAGCTCTTGTGTCCGCATCGTAGACGGGAACGCCCAAAACTTTCAAAATTGCACAAACGACCGACTTACCGCTGCCGATTCCGCCTGTTATTCCTATTTTTTTCATTTTTGACACTTTTTTTGGATACTTTGAATGCTTTCGGAATGATTTCTACATCGCGCAAAAATGACGGAGAGTTTACATCGGGCAAAATAAGCGAATCTTTTTTATTCATTTTTTTCAAATCCAACATCACTTTCAGAGAGTCATTTCGCGTCCATTCTGTCGCTAATTTTTTGGGAATTTTGTATTCAATATAGACCGGTGCGGCAAGCCGTATAAAATGCGTTGAATCGCCTGAAAAATTTTGTAATTCAAGTTTTACGCGCTCAATTCGCCGTTCGTAGCCCTGAACCTGAAATGAAACTGTGGCGGTTGTCGGTTCGATGAGCATCAATTCGGAGGGGAGCGGAAAGAGGCTGACAAACTCTTTGTAATTCGCCGCGATATTTTTTTCGGGCAAACTAATCCAAAAAGTGTCTTTTAATTTGCGCATTTGTTTGCTCGGACCGGTAATTTTCGCGCTGAGTGGTTCGGTCATAATCGCACCTTCGATAAAATAATTTTCCTCCAAATTCACTTTTTCGGGTGCAAGCGCGAGCAAAACATTTTTAGATTCGATGCTGTCGTATTCAAAAAAAATAGTGTCTTCTAAAATTCCGTTAATTTTTAAGTCGCGCAAACGGTCGGTTATTTCGGGCAGAAGCATATTAGAGGTAACAAAAAAATGCTCAGTCGGACGAATAAGGTCAATTTCAAAAGCGTCAATATTAATTCCCATAGATTTTTCGAGCAGTTTCCACCCTGTCCCGCTCACGTGAACGGTTATGTAGCGCGGGGGAGTTTTGACTTCAACAACAGTGCTGTCGGAATGACTGAAAAGAATTGGGTATTTGATTTTCGTCGTGTAATGGTTTTTATTTAAGGCATTTAAAAACCAAATAAATGCCGAAATAAACATACAAACGCTGATAATTTTCCAATCCCAATGCGCAACAAGGTGAATCAGTTTGTTCAAAGTGTGCAATCTGCGCAATATTTTTTCTTTCATGTCAATTTTTCGGAGTTGATGAGAATTTTTTTGTAAATATCAAAAAACTAAATTATAAAAGCACAATAAAATCGGGAAAAAAAGATATTTTTTCATCTTTCGGCAATGATAAAAATGCAGGTGAATGCCGTTTTTCGTGCATAAATAAAAAGTTAATTTTTTCTCCGGTTTCAAATTTTCGGTATCATTTATTTCACATCGCCTTTATTTTCAATTCATTTGCTCCCGATACCTTTGCGGCAAATTTAAAAAAAATGAAAAAGAGCATTTTTACCCTTCTTTTTTGCTTGCTCGGCAGCGTACTTTTTGCGCAAACCAAAGGCGCGGTAAAAGGAAAAGTTACCGACGAGCAGAATTATTCTTTGCCCGGCGCGACAGTTTTCATTCGCGCCCTTTCGGT
Source organism: Bacteroidota bacterium (assembly GCA_052033485.1). Taxonomy (GTDB): domain Bacteria; phylum Bacteroidota; class Bacteroidia; order Cytophagales; family Bernardetiaceae; genus JBPOJO01. The sequence goes on from JBPOJO010000494.1 coordinate 5,234, forward strand.
CGGAACGTCGAGTGATTTGAACGGCGAATTTCAAATTCCCAATCTTGTTCCGGGCAGTTACGAAATTGAAATTGCTTTTATCGGCTATGCCAAAAAAACAGAATCTGTTCTCGTTGAAGCAGGCAAAACAAGCACTGTCAGCCTCAAAATGAAACAAACAGAAACCGTTACCGAAGATGTAATCGTGATGGGCGAGCGTTTGCAAGGTCAGGCGAAAGCTTTGGCGCAACAACAAAACGACTTGACCATCGGAAACGTCATCTCGTCTGACCAAGCCGGAAAATTTCCCGATGCGAATATCGGCGATGCGATGAAACGTATTCCCGGCATAACGATGCAATATGACCAAGGGGAAGCGCGTTTCGGCTTAATTCGCGGAACGGCAGCCGATTTAAGCTCCGTTACCATCAACGGCGAGCGCGTTCCTTCGGCGGAAGGTTCGGTGCGTTCGGTTCAGTTAGACCTCATTCCGGCGGACATGATTCAAACCATACAAGTTACCAAAGCACTCACGCCCGAAATGGACGCGGACGCAATCGGCGGCACGGCTAATTTGGTTACGCGCTCTGTTCCGAACGGCTTGAGAATTTCCGGCACGGGCGCAACAGGCATGAATTTTTTGTCCGGCAAACCGATTTGGACAGGCGGATTGATAGTCGGAAATCGTTTTTTCAAAGAAAAAATCGGCTTTATGGCAAGTGCCTCTTACAACAATCACCAATTAGGCTCTGACAATATTGAGGCTGTTTGGGCTGAAAAAGACGGAAAAGCCGTGTTGAATGAATTTCAAATTCGTCAATATTATTTGCAAAGAATCAGACAAAGTTATTCGGCAAGTTTTGATTTTAAGCTCAGCCCGACTTCCGTCATCTATTTGCGCGGAATTTACAATCACCGCAACGATTGGGAAAATCGCTTTCGCGTTTCGGTGCGCGGTATGGACAAAAAATTATCGGAAGACGGCACAAATACCGATACGGAAATTCGTTTGCAAACAAAAGCAGGCAGCGCGGAGAACAAAAATCGCCGTTTGGAAGACCAAAGAACGTGGAGTTTGAACCTCAACGGCGACCATTTAATTGCCAAAAAAATCAAATTCACTTGGTCTACTGTTTTGGCAAAAGCCTCAGAAGAGCGTCCTAATGAGCGTTACATAGATTACAGAGTGCGCAAAATCAGTGTTCGACAAGACGTTACCGACTCCGAAAAACCGACTTATACCGTTGTCAATCAAGCTGATATAGCCGATGAAAAATGGTCTTTGCGCGAAATTACGGAGCAGCAAGGCATGATTGAAGAAAAAGATTTTAACGGCAGATTTGATTGGGAAATACCTTTGACAACAGGCGAAAAAGCCTCTGTCGTTCGTTTCGGCGGGCGTTTTCGCAAAAAAGACAAAAAGCAAAACACGGTTTTTTATTCTTACAGCCCGCTCAATGAAGAACTTTTTGAAAATTTCACGAGCGTTCCGACCGTAGAGATGAGCAAAGATAATTTTTTGCCCGGAGATTATAAGGCAGGAAAATTTGTTGATGAAAAATTTATCGGCGGTTTGCAGCTCAATGACGCAACACAATTTGAGCGCGGTGATGAATTTGCAGAATATTTAGGCAATAATTATTCGGCGAACGAATTTATTACGGCGGGTTATCTCCGATTTGACCAAAAATTTAGTCAAAAATTGTTAATGATTGCCGGTTTGCGCTATGAAAATACGCAAATTTCCTACAAAGGAAATCAAGTTGTGTTGAATGAGGACGGGGATTATGATGCTTCGCAAAGTAAAAGCATTGAGAAAACATCTCAATATGCCAATATTTTGCCTTCCGTTCATGTTAAATATGACTTGAATGAAAAAACCGTTTTGCGTTTTGCATGGACGAACACGCTCGCACGACCGCGTTATTTTGATTTAGTGCCTTACCGACAAATCAGTTTTGAGGACAACGCGCTCACGGAAGGCAATCCGGCATTAAAACCGACACTTTCGATGAACTTTGATTTGATGGCAGAACATTATTTTGAAAGTGTGGGCATCATTTCGGGCGGTATTTTCCAAAAAAATATTAAAAATTTCATTTTTGTCTACCAAAACAGAAACTACCTCGACCCGCTTTCGGGCAATGTTTTCACGGAATACGCACAAGCGCGCAACGGCGGCGATGCTTCTCTTTTGGGATTTGAGTTTGCTTTTCAAAGACAATTTGATTTTTTACCCGGTTTTTGGAAAAATTTTGGTATATACACTAATTACACACTGACAAGTTCGCGCGTGAACGGCGTTCCTGTCGAAGGACGTGAAAAAGAAAAATTTTCATTGCCCGGAACCGCTCTGCACACGGGAAATGCCGCACTTTCGTACGAAAGCACACGTTTAGGGGCACGCTTGTCCTTAAATTTGACAAGCAGTTATCTCGACGAAATCGGGGACAGTCAATTCAATGACCGTCATTATGACCGCCAAATATTTTTGGATTTCAGCGGTTATTACAAATTTACGCCGAATTTGCGTTGTTTTGTGGAGGCAAACAACCTTACAAATCAGCCTTTGCGCTATTTTCAAGGGGTTCGCGAGCGCGTGATGCAAAATGAGTTTTACAATCTTCGTTTGAATGCGGGAATAAAATTTGATTTAACAAAATAAAATTTTGCCCCGACAGAACTGCCTGCAATCAACTTGCAGGGAAAAACCCAAAACTGCAAACGGGGAGTTTGCGTAATGTTTTTGGGTTAAAAAAACACTTTACCTCAATATGCCGAAAGCAGCAAATTTCCAAAAATTCGTACCTTTCGGCATAAAATTTAAAATAAAATGAAAAATTCAGCACTTTTTTTCTTGTTAATATTGTGTTTTCATGTTGAAGTTTTTGCACAAAAAACTCAATCCGAATACGAGCGAACTATCATTGACGGCTTAAAAAAACCGAAAGACGCGCTCAAATTTTTTGTCATCGGCGATTGGGGGCGAAACGGGCATTTGAATCAACAGCAAGTAGCTGACCAAATGGACATTGCCGCTTATCATTTCGGACCCGAATTTTTTGTTTCTGTCGGGGATAATTTTTACACAAACGGTGTGGCGAGTGTCAATGACCCTCAGTGGCAAAGTTCGTTTGAAAATGTCTATCACGGCGGAAATTTATTTGAAAATTGGTACATTGTGCTCGGCAATCACGATTACAGAGGAAATCCGCAAGCACAAATTGACTATACCAAAATAAGCCGTCGTTGGAATTTGCCTTCGCGCTACTACGACAAAGAATTTGCGTTGGATAACGGCGATAAAGTGCATTTTTTGTTCATTGACACATCTCCTTTTGAGCAAGATTATTACAATCAGCCCGATAAATATGCGGAGGTAAGGACGCAAGACACACTTGCACAAAAAAAATGGATAGAAAAAAAACTTTCCGAAAGTAAAGCAAAATGGAAAATTGTCATCGGGCATCACCCGATTTATTCGACGGGAAAACGCTACGGCAAAACGGAAAGTATGCAAAAAGCCTTTGAATATCTTTTTGAAAAATACAAAGTTGATGCTTATTTTGCCGGACATGAACATGATTTGCAAATTCAACAACCGCCTCAAAAACACACTTTGCACTTAATTTCCGGCGCGGGTTCGGAAGTGCGCCCGACGGGAAAGCAAGCCTATACGCTTTTTGCCGAATCCATTCCCGGTTTTATGGCAGTTGCCGTAACGGAAGATACTTTGCAAATTCAAGTGGTCGGCATGGAGGGGAAAGTTCTTTTTAAACATGAAGTAAAAAAACCTTAATTTTTGATAATTTATTAACAAATTGTACCGCATGCTAATCGTTTGCGGTACAATGTTTTAGTCCCTTTCGGCTCGTAAATCCGCACTTTTTTGCAGCACGATTTTCCAAAATCGCGCAGGCTAATCGTAATTTTGTGCTTTATATACTGCGATTCTATCACCCGAAAGGGAATAAAATTATGCAGCATTTCGTTTTGCTTTTGGTTATACATTTTTAACAAAATTACTCAAAATCAAACAAAATACCGAATAATTGACAATATCGCGATAGCCGCTTTCAACGCCTTCGGAAATGATGGTTTGCCCCTCATGGTCTTCAATTTCTTTGATTCGGAGCAATTTCATTAAAATAATATCGGTCATGCTGCTCACACGCATCATGCGCCAAGCTTCACCGTAATCGTGATTTTTATCTTGTTGCAATTTTTGTGTTTGTTCAAATTCTCTTTCATACCAAAGCATTAGTTCTTCCAAAGGGATATGTAGCCTTGTGTCGTTTTTTTGCCGAATTTGAATGATTGCCATGAGGCAATAATTAATCATTCCGACGAATTCATTTTCGATGCTGTCGCCGATTTTTTGCAGACCTCGTTCTTGAATAGTGCGAATCCGCATTGCTTTGATATAAATTTGGTCGGTAAGCGAAGGCAATCTTAAAATTCTCCAAGCCGTTCCGTAGTCTTTGTTTTTTTTCTCAAAAAGGTTTTTGCAAAAAAGCCGCACTTCAGCGTATTCTTTGTCAGTTTGATGCTCCATGTTGTCCATTTTTTTGCAAAAATATCATTTTTCGGACAGATTGTCATTTGAAATTTATGAAAATGAAGAAAAAGACAGATTATTGACTTTAATTTTTTCAAAAATAAGTCCTCGTTGATGTGTTTTCTTCAATTTTAAAGGATAACATACGTCTTCTTTAAAAACGATACGGAATATTTACTTCTGAAATTTGAGCGGTTAATTATTTATTTTTAATTAAAAAAACATTATTCAAAATAAAATTCTGAATACAGACGGCAGATGTCTGCCTTTTGAAATTATATTTTAAAAAAATCAAAAATGCTATATTCATTTTTTGTGAAAAAATTTGCTTTATTCAAAATTACATCTTAATTTCGTACTAAATTTTTACCCACTTAAAATTTAAGGCTAATGAATTTACGTCATACATTATTTTCCCTTGTTTTCCTGCTGCTGAGCGTCATTGCTGCTAAGGCGCAGGTGAGCTCCTACTCCTTTACACAAAGTACGGGAACTTACACGGCAATAACGGGAGGAACTGTTTTAGC
>JBPOJO010000233.1:0-9678 GCA_052033485.1 Bacteroidota bacterium
GTTTCGCCCGTACTCCACACGTAAGTAACAAAATCCGTGCTTGTTGTTGTCAAAGTTAAGGTCGTGCCGGAGCAAAGGGTCGTGTCGCCGCCGATTCCGGGAGGTCCTATATCCAAAACGGTTTGCATATTGCCGCCGACGGAATAGCCGTAAGATTCCGCATTTCCATAGCCGTAAACATAACCTATTACACCGTCGACATTTGTGCCCGTGTTAATGTTGTGCGTTCCCGCCGTGATGTTCAGGCGCGCATACGAATAAGTCGGATTGGCGGGGACAGTCGCGAATGAGCCGGCAATATTAGTGCCGTCAAGCACAACAAAAGGAGCGGTAGTTGTTTTGCAAAGTACATTCAAATAATAATTATCAATAACAGTCGAATTAAAGGCAACAAACGTAATGTTGCTCAATGTTTGCGCAGCAGGATTCAGCGTTATCATAAATGGGTCGGCAGCTGCTCCGTCCGTGTCACGCGATGTACTGAATTGCGTGACGGAAATGGATTTATCAGAAGTAATTAAACGCGGCGTGTTTGAGCCGTTTGTGTTAAATTCGTACCATTGCCCCGAATTGAGCGTTATCGCACCGATGCCCGAAATATTGATGCTCGTACCGTTTTCCACCGCAAGTACCCTGAAAATATCCCAACTCCTTGACATATAAGGAACTGTAACAAATTCTTTACCCAAAGTTCTCACAGGGGGCGTTTGTTGATACAAATTGTCCCAACAACAAGTATTGATGTCCGGCACAAGTGTTCGATAATTTCCGCCGAAAACAGCTACTTTTTTGTCGGACTGAACGCGGCTTCCCGTCAAATCCCCTTGTCCGGTCGGCATGACCGGCGGCGCAATGGGAGAACCCGTAATATTTCCCGATTGCACTTCGTAAGATTGACCGCGGTTGAGCGTAACCGTGAAAGGCACGTTCGCCGGGCGCAGCCCCGTTGTTACTTTCGTCGGTGTGATGGTTACGAGCGTGTTATCCTCCGTCGCGACAACCATAAACTCAGAATTTCTTCTTTGCGATGAGCGTGCAACGGTGTTTTGAGTGTAAGTGGTTACAAAATAATCCGTTCCCAATGTTTCAATCGGATACAACACCGTTGCGTCGGAAGAAAATTGTGTGTAACTTAAAGCATATAAATTGACGGGATTCGTTGTAACAACCCTAATGCCTTTATCTTCAATACTTTCCGACCCCAATGCCTCCATGGCATTAGCAATCGTAACGGTTGTTGAAGTGCCGGCAACCACATTGAAAGTGAATGCAGGCGTAACAGAAAGTCCGTAAAAAACTTCCCCTGTCGCATTCATATCGCTTGTAGCGGTCAAAGAAAGGGTTTTTCCGCCCGTATTCGTGAAAGCTTCCAAAAAGCCGACCCAAAATTCCGTTCCTTTTGTGGTTAATTCGCAGGGACAAGCGGCATAAAGGAGCGTTTTCGTGTCCGTAGCCGTGCAGCCGCCGCGATAAACCGTTACGGAATATGTGCCTGCCGTGTTAGAGGAAAAAATCAGTGCATTTGTGCCGTTTGACCAAACCGCGCTGTCGTAGCCCATGTTCGACAAATTGACCACCCATGAAGCACCGATGCAAACGGTAGTGTCGGCAGAGCCGAGTTGTACGGCAACAGGCGTAATTGCCGTGAGCGTGCCGGAGCAGAAATTATTTTCGGTTTGACAAATTTGCGTTAGGGAAAGCGTCCTTGTTGCCGCAATGCCTGTTGTTGAGGCAACAAGGGTTAAATTGATGCTTTCGACAGGGTACGCGACCGTGCTTGCCGTTTCGTTGCCGGCACACGTGCCGTTTGTGCCGTCTGAATTGACTTTTACCGCGGCAAATTCACCGCCGCGATAGCCGAACGCGCTTAATTTTCCGTCCGAATAAACGCCTACGGAAGCAAACTTAGAGTCGGCAAGCGAAGAGTAGCTTTTGACAAAAGAAGGACTGCCCGTTGCCGAAAATTTTGCCAACAGAGCTTTTTCACCCATAAATGAGCCGCCCAAAATATAACTGCCGTCGGCATTTTTGGCTATATCAAAATATTCGTGCGAATCGCTCGCCGTTGCGCCCGTGAGATTGACGGCGTTAGAATAGACGATACCGCCGTTTTGATTTATTTGTAAAATATAACCTCTTTTAAGAGTATAAGTCCAATTCCAATCTAAGGGATTATTGCCTTGTAAAATGCCGCCTGCTATCGTGTAGGATTTATCCGCGTTGACGACCATGCCGTTTGCATTGAGCATGATTCCCAAGTTTGACGCACTCCAACAGTTTGTCGTGTTGCAGCCTGTCGTGCTTCTGATAACTTTCGACCATTTTAAATCGCCGTCCGTTTCGGTTTTTATCAACAAAACCCCCATGTAATCGCGGTTGTGTCCTGAGCTTCCCAAAAAAACATAACTTGTGTCATTTGTCGCGTGCGCTTCCGTGATGTCTGCACGTTGTCGTCCCGTGTCCCAACTCCGCATCCACATCAAATTGCCGCTGAGGTCGGTTTTGAAGCCAAAAACGCGCCCCAAATTTTCTTGCGCGCCGATGCTGCCGTCGAAATTATTTGTACCGCCGACAAGGAAACCGTCGGAGATTTGTCTGACAAAACTTGCATGATGAAAGGCAGCATCGGCTTGATAGGTTTTTGCAAAACTGATATACCCTGCGGAAGTCAATTTGAGCAAAAGAGCCTGATAATTAGTCGAAAAACTGTTAGAGCTGCCCGAAACCATGTAATTACCGTCTCCGAGTTGAACAACCGAGCCGGCAAATTCTGTCCCTGTTCCGCCGTAGCGATTGCTCCATTGCACGCTGCCGTCGGGTTTAATTTTCGTTACCAAAATGTCTTTGTTGCCTGCCGATTCAACCGTTCCTACCCAAATTTGCCCACCGTCAGCCGTCGCTGCGTGCTTTGTGTCCTGTCTGTCGGGGGCAGGCAAAAGCGTAGAGGCAGTTTTTTGGAAAGTTTGTGCGAATGTTTTTTCAAAAAAAGGCAACAACAAAATGAGTGTAAAAAGTAATCTATGTTTCATTTTTGAAAAGAAAAAAATTTCGTGTGTTGTCAGGGGCGCAATTTAGTAATTTATGTTGAGATTAAGAAATTATTTGCCCATGTTATATTTTTTCACAAATTTAATTCCGATTTTAAAGAGTTTTAAATTTTTTTCTTGTGAAAAACATGTGTTTTACAGTGTTAAGGAAAAAGAATTTAGCTGTTAAACCTGAATAAGGATTGCGATTTTTTTTTGCAGCACGATTTTCTAAATCATGCAGAATTATTTTCGCAATCCGGCATACAAAACAAATGTAACTGTTTAGCCGGCGTGTAGCGAGAGATTTAGCTTGCGGATTTAGAGGAAGGTATCCTGCAACAAGCAAATATAAGGTCGCAAGCTAAAGCTCGCGGTACATTTTTGGGCAACCGGCTAAAAAGTTACAAAAAAATTCTCTTTTTATTGTGCAACAGCAAAAGATTATCGGGGAAAATTTGATTTCCGAAGTTTGCAGGTCTTAGATTTTTCGCGCCTTTGTATGTACACAAGAAGTAACATTTTTTAGTGAAATGTTACTTCTTAGCCTTCTGTCTTGTATTTTTTTACGCCGGTGTTGCAGTATTTTTCGGAAAGAAAATTTTTTAAAATTTATCCAAAACTGTTCGCAAAATATCATCTGCATCGTTCGGGCAATCCAAGTGCGTTACAATTCTGAACTTTTTCGGCTCAATTTTATTCAAAAGAATACCGGATTTTTGCATCAAATCGGCAAATTTATCCGCATTTTCTGTCGTATCAAGTTCAAAAATGACAATGTTTGTTTTGACAGGATAAATATCAGCAATAAAATCTTTTTTGCGCAAAACATCTGCCGTACGCGCTGCCAAATCATGGTCTTGCGCAAGTCTTTCAACGTGATTATCAAGGGCATAAATACCCGCTGCCGCTAAAAAACCCGCCTGACGCATACCTCCTCCGGTCATTTTTCGCAATTTTTTTGCTCTTTTTATCATCGCTTTTGTGCCTGTTAAAAGCGAACCGACAGGGCAACCTAAGCCCTTTGAAAGACAAATCGAAATGCTGTCAAAATATTGTCCGTATTCGGCAGGAGAAATTTTTGAATAAACCAAAGCATTAAAAATCCGCGCACCGTCGAGGTGAAAAAACAATCCGCGTTCTCGGCATTTTGCCGACAAAGCTGCCGTTTCTGCCGGCGAATAAACCGCACCGCCGCCGCGATTTACCGTGTTTTCTATGACCAAAACGGTACTTGCCGGAAAATGAACATCGTCGGGATTGATGTTATTTTCAAGCATTTGCGGGGTCAAAATTCCGAAATCCGCTTCAAGTGTGCGCACGGAAAGACCGCTGTTTGCCGACAAGCCGCCCCCTTCGTACTTATACACGTGCGCCCCCGAATGACAAATCACCTCTTCACCCGGTCGCGTGAGTGCGCGCAAGGCAAGCTGATTGCTCATCGTTCCCGAAGGGCAAAAAAGGGCAGCTTCTTTGCCGAAAAGTGCCGCAATTTTCTCTTGCAGCGCGTTGACACTTTCGTCCTCTTCATAAACATCATCACCGACAGGCGCGGAAAACATCGCCTCTTTCATTCCTTTCGTCGGTTTCGTAACGGTATCACTTCTGAAATCAAGCATATTTTTGCTGTTTGGGTTATTACGACTGCAAAAAAAGTATTTTTATTCAAAGATTCGAAAGAACGACAATTTTTATAGGTTGTTCAAAAAAAATATGTTCGATATTTTTATCGTTTGACGGCATATAATTTAGTCGGGCGATGCAAACAAAGTAATGCAAGCATCTTGCTTGCCTCATCAAAAACAAAGTATGTGAGCAAGATGCTCACTCTACACTGCTCAAAAGTCAGATTTATTTTTTATGAACAAGCCCTGTAATTTTTCTGTCCGACATTATTTTTTCAAAAATATTGACTAATTTTGCATTTTTATTTGATTACCTTGTATTTTTAAAGGTATTTTTTGTAAAAAAAATACAAATTTCAAGGATTCGTTTCGGCAGTTGCATGATTTGACCGCGCCGAAAAATATAGAATGAAAAGAAATAACGCATTTTAAGCACGCAAACACAATGGAAAAAAAGAAAATTGAAATTTCTCTCATTGTTTCGACTTACAATTGGAAAGAGGCTTTAACACTTTGTTTAAAAAGTATTTTTAGGCAAGTTTATTTGCCGAAAGAAATCATCATTGCCGATGACGGCAGCCGTGAGGACACAAAGGCGCAAATTGAGCTGTTGCGTGCCGAATCGCCCGTGCCGATGGTGCATATTTGGCATGAAGACGAGGGTTTTCGACTTTCCGCTATCCGCAATAAAGCGATTGCTGCAGCGCAATTTGAGTACATTGTGCAAATTGACGGCGACCTTGTTTTAAGTGAAACTTTTTTGCTTGACCATGCAGAAATGGCAAAAAAAGGCTGTTTTTTGAGCGGAAGTCGCGTGTTGCTTTCCCAAGAAACATCTGCGCAACTGCTTGAAAATCAAAGTCTTGATGTGGAAAAATATTCCGCAGGGAAAAATCGAAATTTCTTTAACGGAAAAAGAAATTCACTGCTTCGCCATCTTTTGGCAGATATTTACAAACAATACGGCGGCAATAAATACTACGTGAAAGGCTGCAACATGTCGTTTTGGAAAAACGATTTGACGGAAGTGAACGGCTATAATGAAAATTTTACGGGCTGGGGACGAGAAGACAGTGAAATTGCTATTCGCTTGATAAACAAGGGTTTAAGGAAAAGATTTTTGAAAATGGGCGGCGTTTGTTTTCACTTGTGGCACAAAGAAGCGTCGCGCGAACTCGAACCGAGAAATGTTGCGATGATGAACGATGCGATTAATTTCAGAAAAGTTTGGGCGGAGAAAGGAATAAAATGAATGAAAAAAATTTGATAACCGTCGGTGTGGCAATGTGCACGTTTAACGGCGAAAAATTTCTTCGCGAGCAATTAGAAAGCATTTTGGCGCAAACTTATCCGATTGCAGAAATTAACATTTTTGATGATTGTTCGACCGACGGAACTTGGCAAATTGCAGAGGAATATTCCAAAAAATATCACAAAATTAATATTTTTCGCAATCCTGCACAAATTGGTTTTAACAAAAATTTTGAACAAGCTTTTTGCAGTATTTCAAGTGATGTGATTGCATTTTCCGACCAAGATGATGTTTGGAGAGCCGATAAAATTGCCGTCATGATGCAAAAATGGACAGGGGAAGAACCTTTGATATATTGCAGTTCGGTTCGTTTTCGCGACCGTGTTCCCGAAAACCCTACCTTTCCTGCGTCTTACAGGCGTTTTGAAGGCACAGACATCAAAAAAATTCTGTTTTACAATACCGTCAGCGGTCATGCGTCTTTGATAAAAACAGCTTTTCGCGACAAATTTTTGCCTTTTGCGCCCGATTTTTATTTCGATTGGCGAGCAGCACAAATAGCCGCTACGCTCGGCGGCGTTGCCTATACGAATGAAATTTTAGTTTTTCAGCGAGCGCACGAAAACAACGCCTCTTTTAACGATATAAAAGTTACGCTGCTCGGCGGCATCAAAAGGTTAAAAAAAGAAGTTTTTAACAATTTAGCTTATGCCGTAGAATTTCCGGATTTATCCGAGGAGGACAGAAAAACGGTCAAAAAATTACATTTTCTTTTCGGAAAAAATGATTTTTTAAGTCGTATGGAGTTGTTTTTTTTAATCATGAAATTCAGAAAAGAACTTTTTCATTATAAAAATAAAAAAATTCTTTTCTTCTCGCATCTTAAATATGCTTTTTATTGGGCAATTCTTGCTTAAAAAATCACAAAAGAAGGCTTATTTGAGGCGGGCAAGGGTTGCGCCGTAGCCGAATTTTTCCTTTTGTGCATCTTGAAAATACTTCACAAAAGGGTTTTGCCCGAGTCTTTTTTGGATTTCTTTTCTTAAAACACCGTTACCGACTCCGTGTATAAAAATAATCTCGTCCATGTTGGAGGCAATCGCATTGTCCAATGCCCTTTCAAATGTACGGAGTTGTAAATCAAGTATTTGCGATTGGTCAAGATTTTTACTCTCTTGTGTTAAATGCTCCGCGTGTAAATCCACATTGACGGGCGGGCGAACAATTTTGACCGGCTCGAAGGCTTTTTCGCTCACAAATTTTTCCGTCATTCGCTCAACAATTTCCTCCGGTTTCGGCAAGGGGCGCGAAAAAGCGGCATCTTCATCATCAATTTGCATGACATAGCCGTCGCCTCCCAAAACAGGCATTTTTCCGGCAAGTGCGTAAAGGATACTTTTTTTAAAAATTAACCTTTTTTCAAAAGGATTTCTCTTTTTTCCTTCACCTTGCTTAAAAATAATGCCCTGAATAATAATCGGTTTGCGGCTGTCAATACGTTCAAAATCTACCGTGAGGGCAAGTTGAGCGGTTCTTTTGGTCATCATGGCACACAAAACACCGTTTTGACCGTGTTCGGTTTCTTCAAAAACGGCTATTTGCAAAGTTAAGTCAGTGTTATTGACGACATAAAAAGCGGCTTTTTTGTCGGGAAGTGGCTTAAAACATACGTAAATGCCTGTTTGCGCCAAAATTTCGGAATTGTCGAGTTTTTTTTCTTTTTTCAATTTGCCGAAAACAAAATCTTCTTCCTTATTGACAAGCACAATTTCAGTTTTTAAGGCACTGATTCTGAAACCGTCCTCAATTTCAATTTCAACAACGCCGCGGTCAATAAATTTTGTAATAATTCCCTGTTGTTTGTCATGCAAAAGCCTGACTTTATCACCTATGTTCATGCTGTATTTTTTTGCCGATTAAGCTGATTATTAAAAAAAATATGTCAAAAAACTTAAATCGAATGGTAAAACGCCGTTTATTTTGTACGAAAAGTAAATTGTCAAAGTGCCGTATTGTCAATTTGACTGCGATACTTTGCAGATTTTGTACATTCTTCAAACAAACCCATTTTGCACCGTAGCTGCCGATGTTTTGTAAGAAGCAAGCGGCAAGATACGACTTAAAAATATTTGAATAAGTTTGTTTGCAAACCGCAAAGATAGCAATATTTTTGAATTTTTTTTTTCAAAAAAAAAGGCATTTTAGTAAAAAGTTTTAGCTGTTTGCGGCTCGTTTTGGGGCTGTGCGGATAAAAAAAACAAACATGTAATCTATTGATTAACAAACACTTAATAAAACAACTCTCTTATTTATAAGTCGGAAGTACGGACTTCGTTTTTATTTGCAAAAATAATCGGACAATTTTATAATGAAATTTACTTTGACAAGCACTGACTTTGCTTTAAAAAAATCAGTACTAAGCACTATTTTCATCAATAAGCCCAAACTTGTTCCTGCTTCCTTGAAGCACTTCTTTTTCGCAATATGCAAAATAAAAATCATTTTACAACTTTTCCGTAAGCATCTCTTCCACGCTTTTCGTCTTGCCCGAAAAGTTGATTCCGATGAGGTAAATTTCTTTATTTTGTCCTAAAAATTGCTTGTAATAGCCTCTGTCGTGGATTTGTTGCACGGCGGCTTTCGCGGAATCATTCAATTTGAATTCAAAAATGTAGATACGATTGTCGAAAAACATGACCGCGTCGGCGCGCCCGCATGACATATTTACTTCAGATTGAATGTAAAAACCGCAGAGTTTTAAGGCAAGGAAAATGACGGAGTGAAAATAACTTTCTTGCTGTTGATTAAAAATTTGAGAAGGAATTGCCGCAAAAAGTGTGTTAAATATTCTTAACATTAAATCAAAATTACAAGTTTCGACCGCTTCGACAAGGTCAAGCGCGACGGAGGATTGCGACGAATCGCCGGTATATGCCTCTAAAATGCACTCTGTCATGGATTGTTCCACTTCTTTATTCGGGTAGCCTAAAATGTAGCGATTCGCAGAATCAATTCCTTGAACGGTCAAATAGCCTGTCTGAAAAAAGATTGTTTCTAATTTCAAACTGTCAATATCCATGTTGTTGGCAAGATTTTGACTGATTTTGACTCGCGAAACGTCATAAACTCCTTGTTTTTTCAAGAGTTCAATCAAAAACTTCGGCGTGCCGCTCTCAAACCAAAAATTGTGAAATTCTCCCGCATTTAAGAAACTTAAAATTGAAAATGGATTGTATACGCGGTCAATGCCGTTCCATGAAAAACCGTTATACCATTCTTTGATTTGTGCAAGTAATTCGTCCAAAGAAATATTTTTTTCTTCGGCAACAAAATTCAAGTGCGGTGTAAAATATTGCGTTAATTCTTCTTGCGTATAGCCCAAAAGATTGTGATAGTGCTTAATTTTAGACAAATCCGTTAAATTATTCAAATCCGAAAAAATGGAAACTCTTGCAAAACGCGCAATACCGGTAACAAAAAAGAGGCGAATAAACTCCGAACTGCCCTTCACTTCGCCGTAAAACGTGCGCATGGTGTCGCGATTATCACGTGCAGCCGTGTTTTCGCCTACTTCCAAAACATCTGTGATGGGTTTGTCATATTCGTCAATCAAAACGACAACTTGTTTGCCTGTTTTGTTATTCACCTCTTCCATTAGCTCGGAAAATTTATTGCCGATGCCTTTATTTTGCAAGTTTACCCCATAAGAATCGGCTATTTTATTCAAGCGCGCGTCAATCGCTTCTTTTAAACCCATATCTCTGAAACCGATTTT
>JBPOJO010000518.1:0-2088 GCA_052033485.1 Bacteroidota bacterium
GATTCCGCCCGACTTTTCACTTGCCGTCGCTGCGGTCAGTGCGGCTAAAAAGTTGAATATTGCGGAGGAAAAGGAAATGATGCAATTTTTAGAAAAAATTCTTGCTGAAAAAAAATCGCCCTTTTTAATAGCAGAAAAATTCAAACTTTTTGCAGATTTTTTGACAGCTATTTCAGAAATAAGGCATAAAATTGCCCCTGCTTGGATTTTTTCTCTCATTTTGTTGCGAATTTCTAAAAATCGTTTTATTGAAAATATTTTTCTTTTAAAAAAAATTCTCTCCGCGCTTGCTTTTTTTGACTCATACAGCTTTTCGGGTACATTTTTTGCAACAAACGAAACATTTGACAATGATTTTTTAAGAAAACTCTGCCCCGATGAGCAAAATTAACACGCACAAACAAGCTGCGAATGCCGCAAGACAAGCCGCGTCATTGTATGAAGAGCAAATTTTGGAGTTGCAAAATGAACTGAATACGACCTCAAAATTGCTTAATGAAATGATTTCGGAAAAAGAAGTTACTTTAAACGGCTTAATTGCCGCTGCTATGTCGGATTTTTCTTGCATTGCTGCCGCAGCCAAACTGTTCAAAGCACCTCACTTGCTCAAAAAACAAAAAGATTTAGAAAAAGAGGCTGACAATGCACAAAAGTTGCTTGCTGATTTTGAAGCTAATTCACACAATAAACAAATTTATGCCCAAATTGACCCCGAAACAGGCACTTTGGTTTTGCGTTTGAATGAAATGCGCGAACTTATTGTCGGCTATCAGTCCGAGCGGTCAAAATATCTTTCATCTGTCATTTTCAAAAATTATAATAAAAATCGGGGCGAGGCGGGTGAAATCGGCTTTTTTGATGTCATTTTTTTTCAAAAATCTCGCATCGAACGCGATAATAAATCTGTTTTGGATTTATTCGGTTTGCCGACGCTCAAAGATTGTTATGCCCGTTATGATAAAATTGATGAAGAATTGACAAAATTGAACAAGGAAATCAAAGAAGATGAGAAAAAAAAGAGAGAATTAGAAAAAAAATGGCAAGAATATTCTGACGCAAAAAAAATATGTGAGGGGCGCGAAAATTTTATTTTTAGCGGTATCGGAAGCGAGTTGAAAGATTTTTTAATGAATGCGGATTATGAAATTTTTTTAAAAGATGAAAACGGTTATGATTTTCGCATTTATTGGGGAAAATTGCACGCTTTGCAGAAAAAAATAGCATATTCGGAAGACATTAAAGAATTTTTGCGAAAAGAATTGCTCGACAGGCGCACAAATAAAGAAAAAATGAACCGCGTCGCGTTCAATTGGGAGAAAAAACCGTATCAAAATATGTCTGCCGACAAGTCGAAATGGCTTATTGAGCAGCCGAAAGCGAAACACGCCGCAACGCTCAAAACTGTCGGCAACATTCGCAGCACCCGAAATGTTGTTTATCATTACGACGACTACGATTATTATTCCGACTATTACTATCATTGCGCACACGCGGGAAGACCGTTTTTGGCGTTTGATTTGTTTAGTTTTTATGCTGACGAACGTCCTGCCTACGACGGTTTTAACCGTATGATTTTTGATGAAGTGCGCGATTACCGCACGGAAACAGGACTCGACAGACCCGATTTTTCGGATTTAAAAACCTTTGATATAGAACACGGCAACGAAATCGGCGAGGCAAACGTCTATACCGAGCCGGAAACTTTTTCGGAAGGTGATGCAAATGTTTTGGAAGCTTTGATTGACAATTCGGAAACGGATTTCGGCAGTGCAGACGCGAGTTAATTTTAACAAAAAAACTCCCTAAGACTCTTGAAGACCCTTATGGAGTTTTTTTTGTTAAAAGCTGAATTTATTTTTTCTTTTTCAAAAGGTGCGAAAAATTATCTTTGTGATATTTTTCCAATGCTTCCTGATTCTCTTTTAATTTTTTTAACTTTTCAGCAATGTCGGGAATGTTTGCCGATGCGGGAATTTTAGGTTCCTGTCCCTTTTTCAAATTTTCCGCCGTAAGTCCGCCTGTCCATTCAAAATGTCCGGGGTCATAAGGTTTTTTCCAACGACCTCCCCAACGAAAACCGAGTTCTTC
>JBPOJO010000502.1:0-4132 GCA_052033485.1 Bacteroidota bacterium
GAATGTAAGGTCGCAAGCTAAAGCTCGCGCTACATTCTTAGGCAAACCGGCTAAATAGTTACACTTTTTTTTCATTGAAAAGATACACCGGAATCAAAATTGCATGGCAATATTAGTTTTATTCCCCTTCAAATTTTCCGGCTTTATGAAACAGAAATTCCTTTTTTTGGCAATTTTTTGCCTCTTCGCTCATGCTTATGTGTCGCCCGTTTATGCACAAGAAAATGAAAAAATGTTTCGTGAAGGCATTGCTTTTCTTCAAAAAAATCGCTTCTCTTCTGCCGATTCTGTCTTTGAGCTTTGTGAAAAAAAAATTTCCGACGACCAAAAAAAGGACAGCACATACGCTCGTTTTTTACTCACAAGGGCTGATTTGAAAACGCAAACAGCTCAATATGAAGCAACTGAAATTTTTTTGAAAAAAGTTCAAGAAATAACAGCAGCCTTACCGGAGAAAAACACCCAACTTTTTGCGGACTTTAACACTGCTTACGCGCGACTTTTCTTAAAAAAATACAAATTTTCGGAAGCAGCCGACTATTTTGCCGCATCGGGCAAAATTATCGAAAATCTTTACGGCAAAACAAGTTCGCAATATGCGGATATTCTTGTCAATATCGGCTTTTCACTCATGCAACTCGGAAAACTTTCGGAAGCCGAGAATGACTATTTGAGCGCGAAAAAAATTTATGAATCCAATCAACGCGAAAAAAGCCGAACTTACGCCGAACTCTGCAATTCTTTGGCAAGTCTATATCGCAGAAAAGCCGATTTTAGCAATGCGGAAAGTTATTTGGAAAATTCAAGAACAATTTGCCGCGATAATTTCGGCACGGACAACATGACGTATGCGCAGGCAACAATGCAACTCGGAACGATTTATTCAATTGAAAATATTTACAAAAAAGCACAAAATTTTTACGAGGAAGCGGCGCAAACTGTCGAAAAACTGTTCGGAAAAAATCACCCGAACTATATTGCCGTGAAGATGAATTTGGCTTTGGTTAATTTTCAACAAAAAAATTATGAAAAAGCCGAAGAACTTTTTAAAGAATGTAAAAATTATCAAGCCGAAAAAGCCGGCAAAAAAACACCTCATTACGCGGGAATCTGCCTGAATATGGCAAATTTGTACCAAAAAACCAAACGAAATGAGGACGCAAAAGCACTTTATACGGAAGCAAAGGATATTCAAGAGAGCATTTTCGGCAAAAATCACCCTGATTATGCCATGACTTGCAATAATTTAGGGCGACTTTTGATGAGAATGAAAGATTTTGCAGGCGCGGAAGCCCTTTTGCGCGAGTCACTTGCCGTTCGCGAAAAATTGTTTTCAAATTCGCATTATTCCTGCGTCGAAACGAAGTTCATTTTAGCGACATTAGCCCACGAAAGAGGCAATTTTCCGGCTGCCTACGAAGCATTTAAAGATTTTAACATCAATAATAATCGCTATATCAAAAATGTTTTTCCCTCACTTGCAGAATCCGAAAAATATGAATTTTTGGCAGAAGATTACCATCATTTTATGCAATTCACCGAATTTTTAACACTTTATTGGCAGGAAAATAAATCGGCGGCAGGTGAATTGTACAATCAAGTTTTATTCAAAAAAAGCATGGTTTTTTCCTCCGTTCAAAAAATGCAAAAACAAGTGCTTGCAAGTCGCGACAGCACCTTAATAAAATTGTTTTTTGAGTGGAAAAATAAAAAAAGCCGCTACGTCAAGCTCTTACAAAAAACTTCCGCCGAGCCTGAAAAAGACCAAAAAGCACGCGATGAAGCCGAAAACGACATCATCGAAATTGAACGAAAGTTGTCAAAAAGCAGCCAACTTTTTGCACAAAACGAGCTCGTCCCGACATGGGAAAAAGTGCAGGAAAAACTGAAAAAAAATGAACTTGCCGTCGAAATTGTCAGATTGCTTCGCAAAATTGAAAGTGAAGAACAAGACACCGTTTATATTGCCTTAATTATCAGCGGATTAAAAAAATCGGAGCCGCAAATGATAACTTTGGGCAACGGGGCAGAATTGGAAAATAAATTTCTTAAATTTTACAAAAATTCAATTAATTTTCAAACCGACGACCGCCATTCTTACAACGCTTTTTGGAAACCATTGGAAGAGAAGTTTGCTGAAATGGGTTTTGGTTTAAGGGCTGAAAAAATTCAAACTGTCTATTTTTCCTCCGACGGCGTGTATCATCAAATCAGCCTTCCGACTCTTCGCAATCCTTCAAGCAACAAATATTTATTAGAAGAACAAAAAATAATATTGCTCAGTTCGACA
The DNA here is from genome assembly GCA_052033485.1 of Bacteroidota bacterium. Lineage (GTDB taxonomy): Bacteria > Bacteroidota > Bacteroidia > Cytophagales > Bernardetiaceae > JBPOJO01. Next base: position 2,291 of record JBPOJO010000502.1, read on the forward strand.
AGAGATTTGCTCGAAATCAGCCAAGAAGAGGCTGTTTTAAGCAAAAATTACGAAGATTTTCGCGCATATTTGCTCGGTTATCCTGCCTATCAATACGACAATCTTTCGGGCGACAGCTTGCAGGGGAAAGACAGAAGTGCTAATTTTTCGGACATTCAGCGCATCGTAACGGCGCGCAAAAATGTTACGAACTTGCCGGGTACGAAAACAGAAATTGAAAATATAGGGCAAATTCTTTCCAAACAAAATCTCAAGTTTACGCAGCTTTTGGAAAAAGAAGCCAATGAAGAAAACTTAAAAATGGTTAATAATCCGACTGTTGTTCACATTGCCACGCATGGATTTTTTATTCGCTCCGGCAAAAAAGAAGATGCCGAAACGTTAGAAGAAGCTCGGAACAGAAATGTGTTAAAAAATGCGTTCATGCGCTCGGGTTTGCTCCTTGCAGGCTGCGAAACTGCCGGTACGGACAAAGAGGACGGCATTTTGACGGCAGAAGAAGCGACGATTTTAAATTTAGAATCAACAGAATTAATCGTACTTTCTGCCTGCGAAACAGGTTTGGGAGATGTCGAATCGGGTGAGGGCGTTTTCGGTTTGCAGCGCGCTTTTCGTCAGGCAGGCGCGAAAACTGTCGTCATGTCGCTTTGGAAAGTCTCCGATAAAGCAACGCAGGAATTAATGACCGAATTTTATCGCGAATGGACAAACGGCAAGAAAAAAAGCGACGCTTTTCGCGCCGCGCAACTTTTTCTCAAAGAAAAATACCCCTCTCCGTATTATTGGGGGGCATTTGTGATGAACGGCTTTTAAGCCTCATCGTGCAGCGTAATTTCGACAAGCGGGTGAATTTTGAAAAAATTTTTAGACGGCAACTCTTGGCAACGAACATATTTTCTTAAATTTTCAATTTTTACAAAAAGTCGGTTTTGAAAATAAAATTTCGTTCCGCCCGCTATCTCATCGAGATGCTGAATAACTTTTTTGCTGTTTTCTGAATTTTTATCATATTTTTTCAAAATTTTCTGCAAAACAAGGTCTTTTGAACTCGATGCGGGCGGGTCTGCAAGGTGTTTGAGCAAGGTTGTCGTCAAATCAGTCGGGAAAATGTGCATATCAATAAAAATTTTCAGCGATTTTCTGAACGTCATTTTCCATTCCTCGCCGTGCGGCGAAACTTTGTCTTTGTAATTTTCCCACACAAACAAATGCGCAAACTCATGCACAAGCGTAATCATAAAAGCGTAGCGATTCAAATCGGCATTGATGCTGATTCGATGTCCTTTTCCGAGAAAAGGCGGTCTGTAATCCCCTAATTTAGAAGACCTTCCGCGAGTTAAGGTAAGTTGAACATGATAGACCAAAAGCCATTCACAAATTTTGGGAACGGCTTTTTCAGGTATATACTTTAATAAAATTTCGTTAATCTCTTCTTTGTTCATGCCGAAAAATTGACTTGCAAAAATCTTTAAAAAGACTTAAATACGGTGAGTTTTTAACTATTCAGTCGGTTTGCCAAACTTTGTACAGCAAACTAACAGCTCGTGCTACACGAAGGCTAATTCATCACGGTAAGTTAAAAATTCAAATCAAAAAAATAATTTACCTTATTTTGCCGGTTTGCCCAAGACAAAAATATGTAGTCCCCAACGGGACATTGGGCAAAAAGAGATGACGACTTTCTATCATTATATGTCAAGTTTCACAAGGTTGTTAATGGCACCTTGTTTTCTAAATTACGAAGCAAAGATAAAATTTTAGTTTTAAATTGCAAAGGATTTTCTTTAAAAATTTGGGGTTTAATTTTAAACCACTTTTCTACTGCATCAAAAGGAGTTTTTA
>JBPOJO010000790.1:0-1805 GCA_052033485.1 Bacteroidota bacterium
TTTCGCTGCCACTTTGGGTGCAGATGAAGGTCTATTTCGTCTATGAGGACGATGCCTGTGCCTTCTTTTGATGGATTGAGGCTTGAAGGATTAGCAAGAGCTAATTTGTAGGAAATATCGGCAACTAAGGTAAAAAGCAGCTTTTCGCCCGAAGAAAGTTGGTTTTCTTTGAGATTGTTTCCGTTTTTTACAATTACAAATTCGCCTTCAGTGCTTTTTTTCCAATCAATATAGATTTTGGTAAAAGTATTTTCCTCATCATTGAGCATCTGCAAAATATCTTGATAAATGATTTCCGTTTTCTTGTGAAAACTTGCACCACCTTCACCTTGTTCTTGCAGTTGATAATCCAATTTTTGCGACCATTCAAACCATTTTTTTAGGTTTTTAAAACTTGTTCCTCTGTTTTCGAGCAAATCGTCATAAGTATTCCAAACAAAGGTGCTGAATGTATCTTTGCCTTCCTCTATCCGATTTTGAGATAAGCCAATGGATTGATAATAAGTTAAAATGGGTAATCGTATTTTAGCCAAATCAGTGCGTTTTGTTGTTTCGAAAGTGCTTTGCAATTCATTCAAAATAACTTGATGAGTGCTTTCGTTTGCGAATAAAGTTACAAAATTTGCCACTTCACCTGATGCCAATCTTAATTCGGCTTCATCGGTTTGTTGTGTTATTGCTATTTGCCCACCGCCCCCATAATAGGGATAACTTACTAAAAAACTAAGATTGTTGACTGATACGCCACTGCTACCATACTTTACATCTTTTTGAGCTTCCAAAAAATAATTTTCTTTCCCTAACTGAAACCAACGATGAACCAACTGCCTAAAATTTTCGGCAAGCAAATCCAAGACGGAAGATTTTCCGCTTCCATTGATGCCTATTAAAACCGTTAGGTTTTTGTCAAATGTAATTTCCAAATGTTCGAAACCTCTAAAATTTTCAATTAGAAGTTTCTCGATACTAATATCAAAACGGTAGTTATCCATTTTACAGAATTTCTTTTTTAAATTGTTGTTGCAAATCAGGTTTTACCAAATGCTTGTCGGTTTGCGGTTCGGCGTGCAAAATAGTTACGATAGACTTCAAATTAATACCGTCCTGCAAAACAGAAACATAAACAGGCGAAGCAAAGCGACCTCTGAAAGCGTGCCCAAATGTAGCATTGTAATTACTAAAATGTTCTTTATGAAATTTACTTGTCGTATTGCTTATTTTGAGTAGCATATCGTTTTTGGGGTTCCCAATTTGAATTTCTTTGATTGTGGCATAAGTTTGAACCTTACGAAAATCAGAATAAATAGCGTTATTGCTCAAAATAAACTTATTGCTTACTGTATTCAGCAGATTCTTTATTTGTTCCAAATTAGGTTGCACATAATTTTGTTCGTTTTTCTCCAAAATCTGCACACTCCCCATTCCCCTGCGTACTCTTTTGCCAAAGCCACCAAGCACACAAACCAACTCAAAAAGGGCTTGCAGTTGCTCAAAATTGAAAATCACTTGCTTTTTATCATCAATAACGTTTTGGGGCAAACTCAATGTAATCTCAAATTTTTGTTTGACTTTGAAGGCTTTTTGTTTCATAAAATCCTTGTGAGGCACAGGACGAGCTTCGCTATCCGTTTGCATTCCCAAATCTTTTGCCCTAATTATCACCCTACTCCTTCCCCCGCTTTCTCCATCAGTTCCCCCGAAAATCAAAGATTCTTGTTTTTTCAATTCTTCAAGGTTCAAATGTCCGTTCATTGCCCGCCACCAAAACCTGAGAGCTCCTTTAATGCTCGGCGGTCGAAGTTCGG
>JBPOJO010000153.1:0-18686 GCA_052033485.1 Bacteroidota bacterium
TGTACCGAATGCTGTCAACTTACGATTTTGAACGGTAAAGTCGCAACTGATAGCTCGCGATACACCGGCTAAAGAATTACTGCAAAAGTCTGTCAGCGCAAAATATGGCAACAATTTTTTAACAAATGAAAAATTAGCAGCGGAAAATAAAAAAAAAATTCGATATTAGCGGCAGTAATTCATTCAAAAAATACGCTTTATGTACGGAAAATATCAAGAATTTTTGCAAAAAGAATTAGACGGCATCAAAGAAGCCGGTCTTTTTAAGCAAGAACGCATCATTACCTCGCCGCAGGCTGCCGAAATAAGCGTTGCGGGCGGCAAAAAAGTTTTGAATTTTTGCGCCAACAATTATCTCGGCTTGTCGTCGCACTCCGAAGTCATGGCGGCGGCGCACAAAGCACTTGATTCGCACGGTTTCGGTATGTCTTCTGTCCGTTTTATTTGCGGAACGCAAGACATTCACAAAACATTGGAACAAAAAATAGCGACCTTTCTCGGCACGGAAGACACAATTTTGTATGCTGCGGCTTTTGACGCAAACGGCGGAGTTTTTGAGCCGCTTTTCGGTGCGGAAGATACAATTATTTCTGACGAACTGAATCACGCCTCTATTATTGACGGCGTTCGCCTATGCAAAGCACAAAGAATGCGCTATAAACACAATGATATGGCGGATTTGGAGGAGCAATTAAAAGCGGCACAAAGCACTTCGCGTTTCAAAGTGATTGTTACCGACGGCGTTTTTTCGATGGACGGAACAATTGCTCAATTGGATAAAATTTGTGATTTGGCAGAAAAATATGATGCTTTGGTCATGATTGACGAGTGTCATGCTTCCGGATTTATGGGCAAAACGGGGCGCGGCACGCATGAACATAGGGGCGTGATGGGGCGTATAGACATTATCACGGGTACGCTCGGCAAGGCGTTAGGGGGAGCGTCGGGCGGTTTTACATCGGGCAGAAAAGAAATTATTGACCTGCTCCGTCAGCGTTCGCGACCGTACCTTTTTTCAAATACGCTTGCACCTTCTATCACGGGAGCGTCGATTGCGGTGTTGGATTTGCTTTCATCTACGACTGTTTTGCGCGACAAATTAGAGGAAAATACGCGATATTTCCGTTCGGAAATAACAAAAGCAGGGTTTGATATTTTGCAGGGCGAGCATCCGATTGTTCCGATTATGCTTTATGATGCAGTTTTGGCACAAAAATTTGCCGCAAGACTGCTTGAAGAAGGTATTTATGCGGTCGGATTTTTTTACCCCGTTGTGCCGAAAGGCAAAGCGCGCATTCGCGTGCAAATCAGTGCGGGACACGAGCGCGCGCATCTCGAAAGAGCGGTTGCGGCATTCACCAAAGTCGGCAGCGAACTTGGTGTGTTGAAAACGCAACACGTTTAAGGCTTTTTTTAGAAATAACATTTCTTTGTAAAATTGTTTAAGAAATGTTATTTCTTATGTTTTTATTTATCACTTTTCATTCGCATATATTTCAATTTTCCGGCAAATATTTCTGCGGTTGTTTCGGCACGCAATTTTGCTTCTTCGGCATTTTTTCCGCAAAAAAAATCATCTACCGTTTGTTTAAAAATTTCTGTCCAACGTGTAAAATGTTTATCCTCTACCGGCAATTTTGTATGCTGCAAAAAAGGACTTCCGGAGTAGGTTTGTTCCGAAAAAAGTATTGTTTGCCAAAATCGGTACATTTTTTCCAAATGTTGTTCACAACGGTCTTGAATAACTTCCTCAAAAATATGCCCGAGAAGCTCGTCCTGACGCACTCGTGCATAAAAATTGTCCGTCATCGTTTTGATATCTTGCATTGTCAAAATGTCGTGTTTCTTTTCCATTATTTTGTAAATTTGCGAAAGTTTGCAAAGTATTGTGTTTCAAACAGTTATCTTGCATCGAAAAAACAAAAATCGCAGGCAAGAATCCGTCTGTACTATGATGTAAAAATAAAATAAAAATCGAAATATATGCAATCTTTTTGGCTGATAATTTCTTACATTTTTAAAACTGCCGTAGCCCTTTTTCATACGCATTTAATTGCATTGCACTTTGAAGAATCGGGCTTACTTTGGCTGTCGCAATGGCAAAATGCGGTGGCATTCGGTTTGGTGCTGCTCGAAGAAGGTTTTGCAAAATTCCTTATTCGTGAAAATGACGACGAAAAAACCGGTAATTTGTATTTTTACTTTTTTCTCGTTTTTTTCTTAGCCGGAGCGTCTTTTTTGAGTTTTTTGGTGTTTAATCTTCCCGAAAATCGGCAAGTATTTACAAATATTTTGCTTTTTTTAAGTTTTTTGTCGGTGCTTTTTTTTCAAATTATTCAAGATTTTCAAATTCGCCGACAAAAATATTTTTTATATGCTGTTTTTCAACTACTGACGGCAGCTTCGGTGCTTCTCGGATTGCTTTTTTTCTCTGCCGAATATTATTTTCTTCTTTTATGGCTGCCGCAGGCTGTTTTTTTTGTTTTTTATACGCTTTCTGCCCCATTTTCAAATGCGGTGAAAGGCGAAATTATCAGTTTTGCCGTGCTTTTCCCCGAAAAAAAAGCACTGAAAGAAATGGGTTTTTTATTCTTAATCGGCTTAATAATAGCAGTTTCGGATAAATCAGCCCTTTTGTGGCTTCGCAAAGAAGTTGTGGCGAATTTCGGTGCCGAAATCGGCGGTCAGTGGCAGGCTTTGAATACTTTTTCGGCTTATTATTGGTCTTTTATTTTCTTTTTTTCTGCAAAATTTTTATATCCGGAAATGTGCCTTAAAGTGCGGGGAGAAGAAATTTCGGCTGTCAAACGTATTCAATTAGGGCTGTACTTTATTTCATTTTTTTTCTTTTTTATCGCCTTACTTTTGCGCGGCGAGGAAATCATGTCTGTTTTTCTCGGAAAAGATTTGAGCGCGCTTTCTTCTTTGCTCAGTCGGCAAGTTTTGGGCGATTTCTGCCGTTTTGGTTCAATTACTTTGGGTTTATATTTGTTGGCGAGCGGCAAAAGTAAACAATTTGCGGTTTTGCAAATATATTTATTTACAACATGGTTCATTTCGCAGTTAGCGGCTCTTCAATCAAAAAATATCGAAAATTTAGTAATTTACGCCGCTTTTGCGCAAGCAGCGGGACTTTTGGGTGCGCTTATTGGGATTATAGGTAATTACCTTTTATCAATTAAGAATACTATGTGGCGTTAAGCATTTACACCCAAAGAGATTCAAAAACTCTTTGGGTGCAAAGGATTTTCTGTATATATAAAAAGTTTAACCGACAATGCCTTCAAGACTTAAAGCAAGCAATTTTTGCGCTTCTACCGCAAATTCCATCGGAAGTTGGTTGAGAACTTCTTTGCAATAACCGTTGACTATCAAAGCTACCGCTTGTTCCGTGTCAATTCCGCGTTGATTGCAGTAGAAAATTTGGTCTTCGCCTATTTTTGAGGTAGTCGCTTCGTGTTCAACAATTGACGTACTGTTTTCAACTTCAATGTAAGGAAAAGTGTGCGCACCGCAATTACTGCCGATGAGCAGAGAGTCGCATTGCGAAAAATTGCGCGAATTTTCGGCGCGATTCATCATTTTGACCAATCCTCTGTAAGAATTTTGACTTTCTCCTGCCGAAATACCTTTTGAAACAATGCGGCTTTTGGTATTTTTTCCGATATGAATCATTTTTGTTCCGGTGTCGGCTTGTTGCATATTTTTTGTAACCGCAACAGAATAAAATTCGCCCGACGAAAAATCGCCTTTCAACACACAGGAAGGATATTTCCACGTGATAGCCGAGCCGGTTTCTACTTGCGTCCATGACAATTTGGCATTGTCGCCGAAACAAAGACCGCGTTTTGTTACAAAATTATAAATTCCGCCTTTGCCGTCTTTATCCCCCGGATACCAATTTTGAACGGTCGAATATTTAACTTCCGCGTCCTTGTGAATAAAAATTTCGACAACAGCGGCGTGTAATTGATTTTCATCTCTTTTCGGGGCGGTGCAACCTTCCAAGTAACTGACATAAGAACCCTCTTCGGCAACAATCAATGTGCGCTCAAATTGCCCCGTATTTTCTGCATTGATGCGAAAATAGGTCGAAAGTTCCATCGGGCAACGAGTTGATTTTGGTATATATACAAACGAGCCGTCGCTGAAAACGGCTGAATTGAGTGCCGAAAAATAATTATCCTGAACAGGGACTACCGAACCTAAATATTTTTTAACAATTTCGGGATATTCGCGTACAGCTTCGCTCAATGAGCAAAAAATTACGCCCATTTCTTTCAATTTTTCCTTAAAAGTTGTCGCAACAGATACACTGTCAAAAACAGCATCAACGGCAACGCCGGTCAACCTTTTTTGTTCGCTGAGCGGAATACCGAGTTTTTCAAATGTTTTTATGAGTTCAGGGTCGACCTCATCTAAACTTTTGGGCGAAATTTTTTGCTTCGGAGCGGCATAAAAAATGATGTCTTGGAAGTTTATCGGCGGAAAACTGACGTTTGCCCAAACAGGCGAAGTCATCGTCAGCCATTTGCGATAGGCACTTAAACGCCATTCCAAAAGCCATTCGGGTTCATTTTTTTTCGCAGAAATAAATCGCACTATGTCCTCATTCAGCCCTGCCGGAGCTTGCTCTGATTCAATGCCCGTAACGAAGCCGTATTTATATTCTTCGTTTGTTATATCGTTAAGAATGTCTTGTTCTGAACTCATTTTTGTCAGGGATATATCTGCCAAACAACGCAAAGGGAAAAAAGTTTGGGAAAATCCGATTTAATTTAGACAAATTCTAAATTGATGCAAATTTAGTACACAAAACGGATAAAAAAAATTTTTTCTCTTTGAAAGAGGCTTTTTTTGAAAAAAAATTACAAAAACAGAAGTTTATTCCTTTTTTTCGGTCAGAACTGTCTTTTATTGCAACAGTTAAGCAGAGTGTACTGCGAGTTTTAGCTTGCGGATTGGGAGGAAGATAACCTGCAACAAGTGAATGTAAGGACGTAAGCTAAAGCTCGCGCTACATTCTTGGGTAAACCGGCTAAACAGAAACATTTATTCTGAAAAAAAAGTACCGCAGACTATGCACTTGCGGTACTTTTTCTAAATCTGTAAACAATTGTGATTTTTAGGCAAAAGCCAAAATTGCCTCAGAAATTTCGGTATCAATTACCATTTCAAATTAATTCCGGCAAAGAAAACCGTCGGCAATTTGTCGCCCATGAACGTTTGTACTTGTCCCCCGTTGAGCAAATTTCTTCCGTTTAAGAAAAATGTCCAACTCGGTGTAACATGATAAGAAACTTTTGCGTTCAATCCGACATAACTTTTGAGCGTCAGATACTCGGCAGAAATGCTGCTTTGGCGGGTATAGCTCATTTCAGTCATCGTTTGCTCGCTCATGTACCACGTTTGAAGATTTAAAGAGAGTTTTTTATGTCTGTAAAAAACATTCACTCCGCCAAACATACGCGGTGTAGCTTTGTGCTCGCGGTCGTTGTAGGTAATATTTCCCTCGCTGTCCTCCGTCCAAGCTTTTTCGATGTCAGATTTTTGAACGGTCAAATAAGCGTTCATCTGCAAATTGGTTTTTTTCTCCAAAAAGACAAGCGCGGCGGTGAAGCCGTTTTGAACCATTTTAGTCGGAATATTTTTAAGCTGACTTGTCGTATTGAGGCTGTCCGAGGTTAAGGTCGCATTTGTGTAAAAATCCGACAATTCCGCTCTGAAAACCTCCAAATCAAATAACAAACCTAAAGCAAGCGGCGTTCTGATGCCAAATTCAAAGGTTTGCATTTGTGTCAATGCAAGGTTTTGATTGCCGAGCAGTCGCGCGGAATAGGGTCCGAGTTGCATTTCTTGGTCGTAATAAGCGTCTAAAATGAACGAACCGCGATTGGCTTTGCCGGCTACAAGTCGAAACATCAACGATTCGGAAGGCTTGTAAGTGGCGTAAAGATTATAGTTAAAAAATGTTTTTTCAGGAACATCATAAAAATCCATTCTTGCAATGCCGCCCAATCTGAACTTATTAAAACTATAATCCGTCATTAAATAGGTAGATAAAGTTGAAATTTTTTGCACCTCACCGTTCAATAAAGCGCGCCCCGTGCCGATAACTTCCGCTAAAGCGGCATCGTCATAAGCGGAAAAACGATAGCTGAGACCGGGTCTGAACCGAAAATTTTTGAAAGAGCCGTCGTATTCTAATTTTGAGTCAAAGTTTTGATACTGATAGCCCCAACCCAAAGAACCTAAAACCTCTTGTTTCCCCTGAATATAAGAAACTTGCGCGTTAATGCCTTTGAAATTGCCGGAAATATCAATAAATTGTGATTCTGAAAAATTAGAGGAAAGGGGCGTTTGTTGATTGTCTTGATATATTTTTTGAACAATACTTCTTTCAACACCGCAATTAATTAACATTTGTTTGTTGTCGGCAGGTGCGTACCTGAAAAAAGCATTGACAGATTTTGCGTCTTGCGCTACATCGGGTTGCGGAAATCTCTGTTGAACATTTGCCAAACGAAATCTGAGCGAATCGCGCACGACATATTTGCTGTCAGGATATGAAAAATATTCTTTGAAATCGCGTTTTCGAAACGCCTGACGAAAGGCAAATCCGCTCGTCCATTTTTCGTTCAAACGGTGAATGACTGAGCCGTTTGTCAGCATATCGCCCGCATTGCTTAATTGCGCACTGAAGCTGCCCGTTGTTTTTTCTTCCGATTCTTTACTTGTAATGATGTTCATAACGCCGGAAGCTGCATTTTGACCATACATGGCACTCGCCGCGCCGGAAATAATTTCAATTCTTTCAATTTGTTCAATCGCCACGGGCAAGGTTTCCCAAAAAGTTCCGCCTTGAAAATAGTTAAAAACCGGACGACCGTCAATCAAAACGGCAAACATCGTACTTTCGCTGACGGTAGATTGATTTCCGACGGGCGTAACATAATCGTAGCCGCGAATAAAAACCTCAAAATTACCGGGGGATTGCTCCCTGACAACCATGCCGGGCACCAAACGAAACACTTCCGCGAGAGAAGTTGCGCCGGATTGTAAAATAGTTTCTTTACTGATAACGGCAATCGAAAAGGGCGAATCTGTTCTTAATTCCTCCTTTTTTGATGCCGAAACCACCTTAATATTCATCAGTGCTTCGAACGACATATTGAAGAGTGAGTCAGGCAAACTCATATCATCGTCCCCGTCTTGCGCGTGTGCGTAATTAAAATTTATCAACAGGCATAACAATGCCGACAGGAAAGTCTTGCCGATAGTTGAGGTAAAGAATTTATTCATTTCTTGCTATTTTTTTGCAAAGATAATTTTTTTGTCAAAAAAATTAAAAACCGGCGTAAAAATTTATTGCTTATTTTTCTTCTCCGATTTCACAAATACATCTGAAACCCAACCAACATTCTTGTTGAGCGTAATAAAAACGGCTTTTTATTGCCGATTCTTGCACGGAATTGAGCCAACTTCCGCCTTTAGAAATATTTTTTTCGGCGACCATTTCGGCGGCATTGCCAATCATTTGGAAAGGCAAAAATTCACATTTGATGGGCTGCCGCTGATAAATCCATTCTAAGGCGTGTCGCGGCAAAAAAGGCACTCCGTAAAAAGGGTCATTCACGTTGAAGGCTGTTTGTTTGCCTTTTTGGTAAAATATTTCCAACTTTTGCGCTAATTCTTTTTCTGTTTCGTCCGACATTTGATACATTTTTTTCAGTGCTTTCAGGTCAGTTTTTTCGGGGGCGGTATGCGTTGCCGCGTAACCGTGCGGGTAAGCCGGCAGCGAATAAGCCATTTGCGCGGCTTCTTCCCATTCTTTTTCGCTCGGCAAGCGATACGAAAAAGTTACTTTTGATTTGGGATTGTTTTTTCTGAATGTTTCCGTTGCGGATTTTGAACGCCACTGACAATACGCTTGTGCCTGCGCATAAGTGATTCCGATGATGGGCGCAAACCGAAACGTCGGGTCAGAATAGAAAAAAATCATTGCCAAACATTCCTCAGGGTCTAAGGGTGCAACATGACAGACACGGTTAAAAACAGTGGTATCGGGCATTTGCTTTGCCGCATAAGCGGCAGAGGAGTCCTTTTGCAGGTAGTGAATATATTCTTGCCAATGCACAACCGCCACTTCTGTTTTGTCAATGAATAAATTATCGCGCAGCCAAAGACCGTTCGGCGGGACAATTTTGGGAGCTTTTTTATTCTTTTTTTTGAGTTCTTTTAATATTTTCTTCTCTTGCGCACTCTGCGCCCAAAGAATATTCGGCAGAAAAAAAGATATTAAAAAAAGCAAAATTAAGTAAAAATAAATTTTTTGAACCATATTTTTTGCTGTTAACCTTTTAATAGAGGTAAATGTTGTTTAGTTAAGTATTTGGAAAAAAAAGACAAAAATATGTAGTCCTGACGGGACATTGGGTAAAAAGAGATGACGACTTTCTATCAATATACAACGCCTAAGGCGTATTTTGTGCCGTAAGGCTCTTGATATTGGCAGAAAAATGCTCCCCCGCTCTTTTTTTTCCGTTAGGAACTATATATCTTTCACAAATTTCGTCTTTCCGATTGAGTATCAACGCTTAACTAAACAGCTTTGTAATGAAAAAATTGAATATTTGCCGTTCCTGACTTTTTGCACGCTTTTCGGGGCGACAAAATGCAATTTTTTGTAACTGTTTAGCCCGAGTGTGTTGCGAGCTATTGGCTTGCTGTTTAAAATGTTACGGTCGAAAGCTGACAGCTCGCGATACAATGTTTAGCAAATCGGCTAAACACTTACGATTTTTTTTTGCAAAGTAAAAATTTTTAAGGCATTAAAACCTACGAAATGATGTTTTTGTGAATTTTTAAATGATTGACATCATTAAATTAGAAAAACATTTGGGTGCCGGAGTGTACCGCGAGCTTTAGCTTGCGAATGTAATGTCGCAAGTTAAAGCTCGCGCTGCATTCTTGGGCTAACCGGCTAAAAAGCTACCTTTGGGGATAAAATAATTCTTTTGTAAAGGCAACGATTTTTTTTTAAAAATTGCATTTTAGAAATTTAGTGCATAAATTTCACATGACTTTACTATTTTAAAAAAAACATTATGGGCGTTTTAGTGCAGTCGCTTAAACATTTTTGGATTTTTTTCTTTTTGATTCCGCTTTTTTTATTAGGGTTATTTGTAAGCGTTTATCAGGTTCGAGATACGGGTGCGGTGATTTCTTATCCCGTCATATACAATCAAGCGGACACCGTAACTGCAAATGAAATCATTGAAAAAAGACGCTTGGGAAGTATCAGACGCGAGTTTCCTGACGAAATGTTAGAAAAAACGCTTGACGAATTGGAAAATTTAGCGCGTCAAACAGAAAATTCTGAAGTTGCAAAAAAGGCAAAAAAAGCCCTCAAACTATTGAAAGATGGAAGATTTAAGAAACCATAAATTTTATTGCCTCGTATGGCTGCCGAAAGCCAAAAATATCATTTGGGAGGCTAAAAACAAAAGAGCACTTTCGCAAAATGAGCTTTGCGACGGTTTTGATTTGGCGGAGATGCTCCGAGAAGAGATAGATATGGCAAAGTGGCGCAAAAAATATGCGCAAAAGTACCGTGATTGGTTGGAAAACGACGACATGACAATTTTTGATTTTGAAAAATCCCTTTTGAAAGATATACTCGCTGCCCTGCGCCGCGTGAATGAAAAACTGCCGTCAGACTTGCATTTTTGTTATTGGTATGACCTCGACCGCAGCGAAAATATTGATTTTCATTGGACACACAGCCCCATATCTCGGGAACAGTTGACCGACTTAGGTAATGATTTTTTTTCCGAAAACCGCCTTTGGGATAAAAATAATTCTTTGCTTTTGCCGAAAAGATAAAAGGCGGGAGAAAACTAAATACGAACAAAGATACAAACCTTCGCTTGTCCGCCTGTTTTGCCGGCGTGTACCGTAAGCTAAAGCTCGCGCTGCATTCTTGGGCTAACCGGCAGTTCCTTTTTTTTTAAAATATTCCTGCCAAATGATTGTATTTTAATATTTTAGCCTTGTTTTTGATGAAAAATTTTGCCGAAAAAAATATTTTTGCTATATTACGCTGATTCGCCGTCTAAAAATATTTTTTATATTTAATTCTTTTCATCTTGCCGAAATTTTTGTGGCTTTTAGTCTGCTTTTTTGGCTTACAAAACGCTGTTTTTGCTCAAAATCAAGCCGATTGGCAATATCGCTTTAAACGAAAAAAATGCGAATGTACAGTGCTGCCGTTCGAAATGCAGCAAAATTTAATCATTGTTCCGATTTTTATCAACGATTCGGATACGATGCGTTTTGTTTTCGATTCCGGTGCGCGCTACACTATCATTACGCGACTCGGTGTCGGCAATGATTTGAACCTCAACCACGCAAGAAAAACGAAAATGACCGGTTTAGGGCGAGGAGAGGATATTGAAGCCCTGATTTCGCTCGGCAATATTCTTCATATCGCCGAACTAAGCCTCAATCATCAACTTGTCGGCGTTTTGCTCACGGATATTTTTCACCTTGATAAACAACTCGGCGCAAATATTCACGGCATTTTGGGCTTAAATATTCTCAAAGATTTTATCGTCAAAACGGATTATTCACACAAAAAAATCTACATCTGTCGCTCTTGGAAAAAATTAGCAAAAGAAAAACTTTGGCAAAACTTGCCGGCTGAAATCATGTCCGAAAAATTTTATATTCGCGCATTTTCCGAACTCCCCGACGAGCAAAAAGACAGCGTAAAATTGCTTTTGGACTCGGGTGCGGGACATGCTTTGATGCTTTCCGTCTCCCCTGAGGCTAAATTTTTAACAAATTTGCCCGATTCTTATCTCGGCAGCGGATTAAACGGTCAAATTTTCGGAAAAATCGGCAAAGTGAATACCTTTGGATTCGGCGATATGAATTTCAAAAAAGTGAATGCCTCTTTTCCCGATACACTTTCATTGCGCGCTTTTTACATTCAACAAACGGCTGACGGGAGTATCGGCGCGGAAGTGATGCGCCGTTTCGATTGGGTTTTTGATGCTCAAGCAGGGCGAGTTTTTTTTAAGCCGAATCGGCAATTTTTCGCACCTTTTCGCTTCAATGTCAGCGGAATAGAGGTCAGCAAACCTTTTGTGGATTTGCCTTTTTTTTGGGTCGAACAGGTCAGAAAAAATTCGCCGGCGTTTTTGGCAGGCGTAAAAGCAGGCGACCAAATTCTCTCGCTGAACGGCAAAGCGGGAAAAGACCTGAGCATGAATTACATCTGCAAACAATTTCAAGACGACGACGGTAAAAAAGTCCGCATGACCGTTTCGAGGGACGGAAAACGTTTAAAATTTGAGTTTATGCTCGACGAAAGTAAAATTTTTAACTTACCCGCAAACGATATTCCGTAAATACTTTTTTGTCGGTGAAGTCAAAACAAAGCACTTACATCTAACCGCCTTAATTTGCGTCGAATGTCCGAAATTATTTTCTCTCGTAAGCACCCGCATCGGGTTTTTCGTCGCGCAAATTGTTCAAAATATCCGTTTTTAACAAAATTTCAGAACAAAAATCTTTCGCGGGACTGAGCGTGTCAAGTTCGTAACGCGCAATAACAGGGTTTTTAAATTTCGGATTTTGATTGAATAAATTTTTGCCCTCAAAAACCGTTTTGCTGCGCAAAATTGAATTAGAAAAAGCAAGCGCGAGCTCAAAATCAGGCAGTTTTTTGGAAAAAATTTCTTCATCAAGATTGCCCCAAACAATTCCGTTTTGAAAAGAAAATTGCAAATGATTGCGAATTTTCAAACCGTCGGGATTGTCCTTCGTCGGCGGCATTTCAAATTCGTTTGCCAATACAATTTGCGGCTCTTCGCGAAAAAAATTGTAGGAAAAATTTGCCAAAGTGCAATGTTGCAGTTGATAATTTCCGCCGCCCAAAGCGGAAAAAGTCTGTTTTAAACAGTTATGAATCAAGGTGTTTTCTGCAAAAATCCCCGAATTAATTGCCAAAATTCCGACCGTTGAAATGTTTTCGATGCTGCAAGCGCGCAATCGAACCGGAAAAGGATTACCGGCATCGAAAAAAGCATTGCTTTGAATACCGACCGAACTGTTGCGAATCTTGCAAAATTGCAAATCATTGTCCCGACTGACTTCGGCAAAAAGTACGCCGCCCCATTGCCCGAGCGCGTTGTCAAAAGGAACATCGGTGCGAATGCCCGAAAAAATGATATTTTTTTCCGCCGTTCCTTTCGCCGAAAGTGAACCGAAAACAAAAAAATAAGCATTTTTTTCAAATAAAATTCTGACTCCTTTTTCGACAGTCAAACGGCAATTTTCTTTAATTAAAACCCCTTCGCCCAAAATCACAAACGGCTTCGTGCCGCTCCAAACGGCATCACAAGTGAGCACGGAATCGCGCAAAAAGTGCGCATCTTGTCCCCACGCCTGCAAAATCGCTGTTTTTTGCCCTTTTCCCGTCTCAACGTCAATCATGTCCTCCACAAGCAACGGAAGGGTGTCGCCGTTTTGTGATATTTTTGCATTTATTAAGACAAGTAAACTGTCGCCGCCCTGCAATTTAATATCACGCAGCGAATTTTCTTTTTTTCCGTTGATTATCAAGGAAAAAGGAGAATTTTGAAGGCTGTTGCGAAGGGAGATTTTTTTCAAAACAATCGCATTTTTTTGCTTATTGATGATTCGCAAACGTTTTGTAAAAGTCTGCATTTCATTGATTACCGTGTCAAATTTGATGCTGTCCGTTGAAAAAACTATATCAGCGGCAGTGCCTTCGACAATGATTTCATTTTGCGGGCGGCACGACCACAATGAAGTCAGAAAAAAGGCTGTTATCAAAAACGGCAGCGCAATCGCGGATATTTTTATCATTTATTTTTGTATTTTTTTCTTAATTTTTCTAAATCAATTAAATCCGAAATAATCAAAGTGCTCGGAAATTCCTTCAGCAAGGCGGTAAAAAGTTGGTAGGCATCTGTTTTTCTGACAAAATTGCCGGCTTTAATTTTGTAATTCGGCTGCTCGTACACAAGCATCGGCACGTCGGCGTGCGGTATCCAAGATTTAGCTTTTTTTAAAATTTTTTCAGCCTCTTCGCGGTTGTCGCCGGAATAAAGCAAAAGGCGAAAACCGTGCGCTTCCTGAATGCCTGCGTTAAATTGAGCAGAACCGCTCAATTTTTCTTCAACAAGTGCGTTTTGGTGTCCGGTAAGGGCGGGTGATGCGGCTTGCGTTTGTTTTTTGGTTTCATCTTTTTTGCTTCCGGTGTCAGCGGGCGTAAAAGCGTGGTTTTCGGCAGGTTTTGTGAATTTTTTTTCAGGAACTCTGCGATAGGGCGACAAATCCATGCTGACGGGTTTTGCATCGCTGACCTCTGCCGAATCATTGTTGTCAGTGCTTGTAACAGGTTGAACTGATTTGCAAGCCCAAAAAATCGGCAACAAGAGCATAAAAATTGCGAGAAATGTATAAAAATTTGTTTTCATAAGTTTAATTTTTTGCTTGTTTTTCGCAAAGGTAGCGATTTTTTTTTATCTTAAAATGTAATGACTTTGTTTAAAGGACTTCGGTTTTTGCGGCAAAAAATGCTTTTTTTGCTTTTCGGGCAAGATACTATCCAAAAAAATGTCGTAAATGTCTTAAAATAATAAACACACTTGGCATTTCTCATTTTTTGCAAGTATATTGAAGTGTTTTTGAATAAAAACGCAACATCACTTAAAATTCGAACGATGAACAACAAAACACCTTATCAACGCGAGAACGAGATAATATTATTTTTGGAAAATTGCAAATTATCGGGCTTGCACGCTTACGAAAATTTTAAAAAACTGCTTTTGCGTTTGCAAAATCCCTTGCAAAGAAAAGAAGCAAGGCAATTTTTGCATCATTTGCAAACATATTTGACAAAAAATACAGAAAACCATCTTTCGCTCAATAATTACAATTTTTCGATTGACGACATTTATATCTCGGGCGCGCCGGGGGAAGAAAATGCCGAAAAACTAACACTTTTGCAATTGCCTGCAATTTTTTCGCCCGAAGAATGGTCTTTTACCTTTTTTGAAGGGCTTTCGCGCTATCCTCTTTCGGCTTTTCGCGGAAAAATGATGACTGAATTAGGCAGCGGAAACGGTTGGATTTCGATTGCTTTGGCAAAAAAATATATGCCGCAAAAAATTTACGGCTTGGATATTAACCCTCGCGCACAAGTTTGCGGACAAATCAATTTATTTCTCAACGGTTTAGACCAAGAAGGCGCGCCGATTTTTGACGAAGAAGGAAAAACCGTGCTCGACCGTGTCGAATTTCACACCTCCGATTTGTTGCGTTTTTGTATTGAAAAGCATATCATTTTGGACTACATCGTCGGCTGCATTCCGCAGGTTTTAAACCCTGACGAAAACGCAATTGAGCATATTGTGCAAGAGAGCGCGAGCGACGAATACCTCTATGATTTAAGCAATTACTGCGGAAAACAAGGTTACATTGAAGACCAATTCGGCTTAGGTTTGATTGCCCGAACCCTCGAAGAAGCACTTGACACGCTTGCGCCTTCGGGGAAAATAATCCTCAATATGGGCGGGCGACCCGGCAGTGCGGTCTTGGACAGGCTCTTTCTCCGGCGCGGTTTTCAAATCAAAAAAGTTTGGCATCGCAAAATTTTGCAAGCCTCTGATACGGATATTTCTCCTTTGGTTCAAATCGAAAAAAAGTCGCCGCATCGTTTTGAATTTTTCATGGGTTTGAACGGAAATGAGGCAATTTCTGCACAAACAGCCCTTTTTTATGCCAAAAATGAGGGTGCTATCGCACATTCGCTCACTGTGTATGAGTGCGCGCTCGAGAGGCACGCAGAAGTGCGTAAAATTTTTAATTTGCTGAAAGATGACAATTTTGCGGAGGTCAAAAGTGCCTTAGATTTGCATTACAAAGATGAAAGTTCTGCCGAAGAAAAAATTAACTTTTTGGCGGCTTTGGCAGAAAATATTGCCGAAACTGACTTTATTCCTTATGAATTGACCGAAGGCGATGCCGTTTTTCGCAAAAGAATTTCCGAATATTTGCGGAGCTATTTCAATATAAAATTACTGCCCGAATGTATTTTTGTCGCGCCGAATATTGCGTCTTTGGTGCGCAATTTTTACCGAATTTTTTCGCCGAAACTGACACTTTGCGACCGAGATTTTATCAAAGATATTGAAAAACAAGCCGATAACATCTTGCTTGAATCGCCCCGAAACGCGCATTTGCTCCTCGAACTCATTGAAAAACTTCGTCCGCAAGCGGTGATTGCGAAATTAGAGGATTTTCAATATAAAACGCCCGATGCTTTTATCCGTTTGCTCGACAGCACCGAAAAAGTCGGCGCGAGGCTGCTTTTGGATATTTCCGCACATTTTGAACTGAACAGTTTGCCCGCACCGAACGGCGTTTTACAATACATTTCCGAACGTCCGCTGCCGCTTCACACAAGCGTTTTTTGCGGATTTATTCAAAATAAGGTCTATCGCGACTTGGAAACTGCATTTTTGATTTCCGAAAATTCAGATTTTTTAGCGGCAATCTCAGCCGCAGCCGAATTTACGTACAGTCGAACACCTTTTTATGCGCAAAATTATTACTCCGAATTGATTTTTGATTTGCTCAAATTTCAAATCACGGGAAGTCGCGCACAATCGCATCAGCCGCGTGCTTGTCAGGCGGAATCTTCCGCTTTTGTTCGTCAATTTATTCAGCCGACGGAGGAAGTTCAAAATGCTTTCAAACACCCTTGCATTACCGCCTCTCATTTGCCTATCAATGAGGAAAGTGTCCGTTTGGATTACGGAGAAAATGAATTGCCTGCCCCGACGGAGCTGAAATTAAGAATTTTTGAGGCTTTTGCGCGACAAAACATAACTTTTGAAGAACAAAATGCCGACGCGGAAATCAAAAAACTGCTCGAAAATCGCTTCGGCTTGCCGCAAAAAACACATTCGCATATTCTTTACGGAAGCGGAACGGCACCGATTTTTGCCGGAATCGCCGAATATTGCGGTAAAAACGGACTTCCGTTTATTTTTCCTGCCGGCTGCTACGGCTATTTTTACGCCGCTACGCAATTTTTTGGTGTAAAAATTATTGATTTGCCTACTGAAAAAAACAATCAATTTAAAATCAATCCCGAAACACTTGCAGCCCTCATTGCGCAAAACCCCGGCGCATTTCTCTTTCTCAATTTGCCGGTTGTCAATCCGACGGGAGCTTTTTATGAGGAGGCGGAAATTGAAGAATTGGTCAAAGCTGCGCGAGGCGCGCACATTGTAATTGATACAATTTTTGCCGGTTTGGAACATTCGGGCAAACATTCAAAGTGTATTTTGGAGAAATTTTTTGAGGGAGAAAAGCAAGAAACCATACTTTTGGGAGGTTTTTCCAAAGAATTTGCTGCCGGCGGATTGCGTTTCGGCTATGCGTATATGCGTCATGATGAGCTGTACCAAAATTTGCAAAATTTTATCCCGACTCGTCCGCATTTTACACTGCGATATGCCGCCAAAAAAATACTATCCGGCTTTTTGAATCAAGAAAAAAATTTGCAAGCTGATTTAGTTTTTCAGCGAAATATTCTCAAAAAGAGAGCGGAACGCCTCACGGAAGTACTTTTTGAAACCGGTTGGGAGCCGCTTCCGCCTTCGGGAGGGCTTTTTATGACGGCGCGACCGCTTTTTTATGAGGGAAAAAAATTAGTTTTAAACACGGAAAAAGGCGAAAAAATTTATACTTTGAATGCCTCAAACATTCACGAAGCCCTCTTTTTTACGACAAATTTGCTCATCAACAACGATATTTGGACGGGAATCCCCGATTTTTGTCGTTTTGTATTGAGCGTGAATGAAGAAGATTTTCAAAAAGCCCTTAAAGCCTTGCGCAAATTTCGGGCACTTTTTGACTAAAAAACCTTTGTACAACGGACTTTTTTCCGATAAATTTTACCGAAAACGGATTAAAGTCCGTTGTACTGTGGTTTTATGAGGCGTTGGCGAAAGCAATGGCATAAAAACGAATTTGCTTAATCATGGACGAAAGCCCGTTAGCGCGCGTCATAGAAAGCATTCCTTGTAAGTTAATTTTCTCAATAAAAGTTAAATCGGCATTGATAATCGCTCGCGGTTCGTGCCCCGAAAAGACTTTTAACAATAAAGCTGCAATCCCTTTCACAATCAGTGCATCAGAGTCTGCGTGGTAGGTTATGATTCCGTTTTGGTATTCGGCAGTCAGCCAAACCTTTGATTGACAACCTTTTATGATGTTGTCTTCGATTTTATCCGTTTCGGGCATCGGCGGCAATTTTTTGCCTAATTCGATGAGATATTCATTCCTATGTGCATTATCTTCAAGAAATTCAAAGTCGGCAATCAAATCTTCTTGTATTTGTTGAATAGTCATGTCTTGTAATTTGGGCGCAATTTATCAAAAAGAGCGTAAAAGTCAATTTTTTATTGAAAAAAAGCTAATTTTGTTGCAAAATTCGGCGCAAAAGGAAATTTTGTGCAAATGCAAAAAAGTGTATGGAGAGCGGGTAATTTGCAAAATTTCCCGTTTTCACAGCCTTAAATTTAAGGAGAATATTTTAAATTGAAGACATGGACATCAATCAAATTTTTCAATATGCGACAATTTTTGTTGTTTTGGCAGGTGCAACGGGCGTTCTTTTGTTCAAAAAAGTCATACATTCCGCTACGGCTTTGCTTGCATCTTTACTCGGAGCGGCATTTTTTATGCTGAGTTTGAAAGCCGACACCGCGGCGTGGTCGCAAGTGATGGCGTATGCAGGCGGTGTTGTCGTATTGATTGTTTTTGCGGTTTTTTTCACAAATCCCGCCGAAGAGCAAAAAAATATTCGCCGATACGCTTTATTCGCGCTTATTTTCACAAGTATTTTTTTCCTTTTTGCGGCATTGTTTGCCGACAAAACCACACTCATTGCTCCGCCTGCGGCAGGCGGTTTGCAAACGGGCGGCAGTCTTTTCGGTGAATTTATTGTCATTTTTGAGTTGACCGCTGTTTTGCTGACGATTGTTTTGGCAGGTGTTGCGGAAATATTGCGCCCGAAAATGTAATTCCTGAAAATCGAATTTGAGCTGACATTCGGATTACAACTGACAGTTCTCAAAAAACTGTCAGTTGTAATTCAAATTGTATCGCGCGCTAAATTACCGCATTCATTTTTTCAGATTTTTTTTTGCTTTACTGCTTTTTATTCACACGCGGTCTGTTTGCCCCGTTTGCAAGTTCCCACGCGGTAAAAAAGACCAAACGCGCTATATCGGCAGTTTTTCCGTAATGAATTTTTTCGGGGTCATCGGTCGGTCGGTGATAGTCTTCATGAACGCCCGTGAAGTAAAAAATGACCGGAATATTGTGTTTGGCAAAATTATAGTGGTCAGAACGATAGTAAAATTGGTTCGGGTCATTGACATCATTGTAACGGTAATCGAGTTTGAGGTCAGGCGTATAGACTTTTTGTGTCAATTCACTCAATTGATGCAAATCCGTAGAAAGCATATCCGAACCGATAACATAGACGTAGTTGGAGTCCTTTTCATGCTTAAAATCGAGCCTTCCAATCATGTCAATATTCAAATTCGCAATGGTTTTTTCATGCGGAATAATCG
>JBPOJO010000293.1:0-1640 GCA_052033485.1 Bacteroidota bacterium
ATTTAACCGGTCGTCGGCATTTTTTTTTCGCTTTTTTTCCAAAAAAGCGTATATTTGCTTTATTAAATCCGAAAAATTATATTTTTATGATGCTCACAACTCTTCTTCGAAAAATATTTGCCGTGGCATCTTGCCTCGTTTTCGCAATTTCTTTTTCGACTTTCGCCCAAACAACGGAATGGGTAGAAGACCCGATGAAAAAACCTGACATTTGGAGTCAGCTTATCAAAGCTCCGACTGATTCTAAATTGTGGGAAACCTATATCGGCAAAAGTTTTAAGGCTATGACTCCGAAAGAAAACGAAAAATTAAATCTTTGGAAGCAGGAGCTGATGCTGCGCAAACTCACAGAAAACGAATCCGTTGTCGGTATAAAAGTTTCTACAGACGGTGCTGAGGGCTTTTTTATTGATGAAAAAGCTTTTGATGAGTTTGAGAAAAAAATTGAAGAAATGAAAAAAAATTCCGGCGGAGAGGCGGTCATTACCGTTTCAGAATTTGCCGGTATTGAGGCGATTGTCATGGCTGAGCGCGACGATATCAACGATTTAAAGCAAAACACCATCGTTAATTTTGCGATTATTGAAGATGTTTACAATGAAATTTTTGAGGAATACGGCTTGAAGTACGTTTTTTACAAAGAAAAACACCCGAAAGAAGATTACGACCGCAATAAATGGATTAGCGAGCACGACGCACAACTCAAAAAAATGAAAGCCGAGCAAGTCAATAAGCTGAAAAGCCGTTTCACGGTCGTATCGAATTCGGATAAATAAACGCTTGATTATTTTTGAAGTAACTTTTAGCCTGATAGTATTGTCGGCATCTTGCCGGCTAAATTTAGCTGTTTTGGGGTAAAAGATGATTGCTTACAGTACAATCTTTTGCCAACAAGCTAAATAATTACTTTTTGAAAAAAATTCAGTACGTTAAATTTAATATCCGAATGCGGCTGCGTGCGTCATTCGGATATTTTTTCCACCGAAAAACGCGGAAACTTTGGCTGATAAACAAAAAAGAAGAACCGATAACCAAAGATTCGCGTTCGTCATAACGCTTGTTTGAAACTAAGGGCGCGACGAGGGCAGCAAACAAAAAGCCGCAGCCGACAACTGCGCCGTTGTAGACCATAAAATCGGAATATCGCCGCCGAAAATATATTTTATCAAGTTCTTTGATGTCAAATTTGATACTTTCGGTAAAAATTACACTGTCTCCGATTTGCAAAACGCGCTCCGAAAATCGCACATCTGCCGTTTTCAATCGGTAAGTCAAACGGTCGCCCGCGTACCATTTTTTTCTGTTAGTTCCGAACTTATCCGCCGTCAAAACATTTTGAGCGACAGATTGTGTGCAAAAAAACAAGATTAAAAGTGTTATTTTTATTAAAATTTTCATCTTTTTAGTCCGGTCAATTGAAATTTGCATTGTGCAAAATTTGTTCAATACTAAAAAAGATTGGCGAAAAATACAAGTATTATTTTGCGAATCGGTCAAAATGGCGGCATTTTTTATAACCCGCCCTTGCTTTTGTCCTCACAAGCGACTTTTTCGCCCTTGCTTGTGTCCTCACAAGCGACTTTTTCCGCCGTTGCTTGTGTCCTCACAAGCGACTTTTTCGCCGTTGCTTGTGTCCTCAC
>JBPOJO010000032.1:0-3995 GCA_052033485.1 Bacteroidota bacterium
AACGGAGCTTTTGCAACAAATTGAAGACATGAATACGGGCAAATATCTCGACGAGGATTTGCATTTTTCCACGCCGACAGATTTTTGCATCGGTGTTGCGGGCTATCCCGAAAAACATTTTGAAGCACCCAACCTCAATTTTGACTTGGAAATGTTGAAAAAAAAGGTAGAACTCGGCGCGGATTATATCGTTACGCAAATGTTTTTTGACAATTCTAAGTTTTTTGAATTTGAAAAAAAATGCCGCGAGGCAGGCATTACGATTCCGATAATTCCGGGTTTAAAGCCGATTTCGGTGCAGA
This sequence comes from Bacteroidota bacterium, assembly GCA_052033485.1. Lineage (GTDB taxonomy): Bacteria > Bacteroidota > Bacteroidia > Cytophagales > Bernardetiaceae > JBPOJO01. The sequence goes on from JBPOJO010000032.1 coordinate 303, forward strand.
GTCATTTGACTTCTTTGCCCCGAATTTTTCATATTGACATTCCCGACGAACTTACAAAATCTGTTTTGAAATGTAAAAACAGCAAAGAAGTGAATGAAGTCGGTATCGAATGGACAATTTCGCAGGCAAAAGAACTGATGAAAGCAGGCGTGCCTTGTTTGCATTTTTACACGATGAGCAAATCGAATGCAACTTATCGGGTTGTCTCGGCTTTGGCATAAAAAAAGCCCTGCCGATATTTTTCGGCAGGGCAAAATCGGTTATTTCTGCGTTCCCGACAAGATGTTTTTAAGTTCGTCAGGTTTATTTAAGACTTCGACGGCTTTTTTGATGTCGGAATCAAATTCAAAAATTGCTTCAAATTCCCCCTTTTCCAGAAAATATCGGGATAAAATTTCGGCTTTCAAAAAGCGTGAAATTTCTTCTTTATGCGTAATCAAATCCGTTTCTTTGTTGTGCGCAATTGCTTTTTCGAGTTCCAAAATTTGAAACATCACCTTTTCGCTGCTTTTGTCTTCTTTCGCCATTTTTTGAAATTCTTTTAAGGCTTTTTCTAAATTACTTTCGTAATCAAAATCCTTTTTTTTCAACCAAGCCGTGAAATTTTTGTAATCTTCTTCGCTCAAACGATAATCTTTCGCGCTTGCAGGGGGCGTTTGATGCGAAACTTGGTATTCATTGACATATTCAAAAATCAAATATTTGCTCAAAAGTGTATATGTAATCGGGGCAAGTTTGGATTTTTCGACCTCAATATCGGGTTTTACACCGCCGCCGTCGAGAACTGTACGCCCGTTTTTCGTTTTAAATTCGCGGCGTAAGGAGTCCGGAATTTTTCCGACACTGCCGTCTTCATTTCTGCTCGAATAATCAATTGCTTGAATACATCGTCCGCTCGGTGTGTAATATTTCGCAACGGTAACTTTCAATTTTGAATTGTAAGAAAGGTCGCGAGTTGCTTGCACAAGCCCTTTTCCGAACGTATTTTCGCCGATAAGAACGCCGCGGTCATAGTCTTGCATCACGCCCGCAACAATTTCGGAAGCGGATGCACTTGTGCGACTCGTGAGAACAACAAGCGGAATTTCTTCGTCGGAAGCCGAGTTTTGCGCTTTGTAAACCTTATTCCACTCCTTAATTTTGCCCTTTGTGCTGACAATGTCCGCGCCTTTCGGGACGAAAATATTGGCAATTTCGACTGCTTCGTTCAAAAGTCCTCCGGGGTTGCCGCGCAAATCAAGAATGATTTTTTTCGCGCCGGTTTCTTTGAGTTTATTCAGCGCGTCTTTTACATCGCGCCCCGCATTTGCCGAAAAATCATTTAATTTAATAAGTCCGATGTCCTCATTCACCATGCCGGAATAGGTTACATTGCCGATGCTGATTTTTTCGCGCATGATTTTGAACTGCAAAACACTTTTTTCGCCGAGCCTTTGCACTTCTAATTTAACTTCCGTGCCGGCTTGCCCTTTGAGCAATTTGCTGATGTCGGAAGAGTTTTTTGCGGTTACGTCTGTGCCGTCAATTTTTAAAATAACATCGCCGATTTTAAGCCCTGCTTTTTGTGCCGGCGAATTTTCAAAAGGCATTAAAATATAGCATTTGTCGCCTCGCAAGCCTATATTTGCGCCTAAACCCGCGTACTGCCCCGTGTGTGCGGTGCGATAATCTTCGATTTGGTCTTCGGGAATATAGTTCGTGTAGGGGTCAAGTCCGGCAAGCATATTTTCGATTGCGCTCTCCATCAGCATTGAGGGGCTGACTTCATCAACATAATAAGTGTTAATTTCTTTGAAAAGCGTAGCAAAAATATCTAAATTTTTGGCAATTTCAAAATATCTGTCATTGAACCGAAAGGAGAACAAACCGACAAATAAGAGCAAGGCGACAGCAAAATACAACTTTTTTTGTTTCATGGCTTGGTTTTATTTTTTTGTAAAAATAAAAAATTAAAGAATGAAATGCTAAAAAACCGAAGAAAATAAACAGTAATTAATGAAGAAAAAGCTGAAAATTTTGGCAAAAAAAGTGCCGAGCAAAAATTCCACTGTCTTTATCCCTGCTGCTTCTCTATTTCCCTCGTCGGCAGATTTTTTTCAAATGACTGATTATCAACAAACTAAATATGCATTTTTTTTTGCAAACGGTTTTTTAGGAAACTGTTTTTAGCAATCAGTTTGTTTGTTTTATTCAAACGAAAAATATCGGCGGCAGGTTGCATAAAAATTACTAAGAAAATGTCGTTTTTCGTAAGTTTTCAGCCGGCTTGCAAAATATTGTAATGCATGCGGTGCAATCGGGCTTAAAAGACTGCGTTTTTCTTAAATTTTAATGACCAATTTACCGAAATGTTTGCCGTTTTTCATCTCATCAAACGCCCCGACAATTTCGTCGAGCGGTCGGACGGAGGAGATAAATGGCTTAATTTTTTTGTCTTCAACAAAACGCAACATCGCTGCAAATTCGGCATCATTGCCCATTGTGCTGCCTTGAATGCGTATTTGATTGAAAAAAATCCGATGCAAATCAATCGCGGGCGGCAACCCGTTGGTCGCACCGTAAAAAACCAATTTTCCGGAACGACCGAGCATTTTAATTAAGGCGGCAAAAGTTTCTCCGCCGCTGCTGTCTATTGCCGCTTCAAAGGGTCTTCCGGCGTCTTTGAGTGCGGTTTTTACCCATTCGGGATTTTTATAATTGTAAATTGCTTTTGCGCCCGCCTTTTTCAAAACTTCGGCTTTGCTCTCGTCGCCCTTGCTTGCATACACGTCCGCGCCTGCTGCGAGGGCAAACTGAAAAGCAAACTGCTGCACACCGCCGCCCGCGCCCGAAATAAAAGTAAGCGTATTTTTTCCGATGCCTGCGTGTGTAAAAACAGCTCGAAATGCCGTCAGACCCGCCAAAGGCAAAGCGGCGGCTTCTTCGTCGCTGAGAAAAGCGGGTTTTTCGTGCAAGCGGTCGGCAGGAACGGCAATGTATTCGGCAAAAGTGCCGGCGGTAGGCATGCCGAGAATGTGATAGTCGGCGGATTGGTGCGAGGGATTGTCGCCCCAATGAATATTCGGATTAATGAGCACTTTTTTTCCAATCCAATGTTCATTTTTTGGCGAAGCAGCCTCTACGACCGTTCCGCAGCCGTCCGAACCGAGCACGGCGGGGCGAATTGCGGCATATAAACCTTCACTAATCCATGCGTCGCGGCGGTTGAGGGCGGCGGCATGAATTTTTACAAGCACTTCATTTTCAAGGAGTTTCGGTATTTCAACTTCCGTTACGGCGATTGTTTTGTCGCCCATCAGTTTCAATGCTTTCATATTTTTCAAAATTTTTTCAGCCGCTAAACTATGATTTTTTTTTATAAAAATCATTTTTTTTAAGTATATTAAAAAAAAATAAGTATTCACTGCAGGTCGTTTGTGAGGACACAAACAAGGGCGTTCAGATTGCACTGCAAGTCGTTTGTGAGGACACAAACAAGGGCGTTCAGATTGCACTGCAAGTCGTTTGTGAGGACACAAACAACATTTAGCTTTGCATTGTTAAGTTGACAAAATAAAATTTTGTTACCTTATCCAAAGCATTACAGGTGCCTATCTGAAACTATACAAACAACTGAGATTTTAAACTCAATCGCCGAATTAGTTCAGTACCTGTTTCAATAGCCCAAAACTCGTCCGGAATTTTGCAGAAAAT
>JBPOJO010000139.1:0-3034 GCA_052033485.1 Bacteroidota bacterium
ACGCGATTCGCGTGGATATAGATGCGAATCCGATTTTCAGTCTCGTCGGCAATGTTCCGACTTGTTTGCCGGAGGCGACTTTGAATATTTTGCGCACGGAAGTAACGCCTGCCGATGTTGAATGGTCAGGACCGGGCATTGTTTCGATTTCGACTGACGAAATGCAAGCCATTGTCAATGCGGACGGCGTATATACCGTAACGATAACAAACACAGTTTCGGGCTGCGCGACGACAAAGAGCATCAATGTCGAAGTCGGCGCGGAAATTACGGCGGAAATTGCGGGCACGCCTGCGGATAAAATTGCGGTGCTTTGTGAAGACCAAAATATTCGTTTAGATGCTTTCCACCCGAGTCATAACGGTGATTACACTTACGAGTGGAAACAAATGAACGACGGCGTAGTGGTCGGCACGGGAGCTTATTTGGATTTGACCTACGGCACGACCTTGCCGCAACCGACGAATGCCCGTTTGCGCTACCGCGTAACGGTAACTGCGCCGGGCGGCTGCGAGGCGACGGACGAGGTTCAGGTCGAATTTAAACGCAAATCCCTTGCGGTTTTGGACGGCACATATCCGGAAAAAATATGCTTGGGCGACAAAATCAATTTCTTGGGCGCGGGCGGCTACACGTATGAGTGGTGCATCAACGGCGTTTGTCAGTCGGGTACGGCGAATTTTGTATTTGAGCCGAAAGACGCGGGCATTTACGTGATTGGGGTTCGGACGAATACGACGGACGATTGTTTGCCGACAAGTGCGTATCACACGGTTCGGGTGTACAATTTGCCGGAGGCTGAATTGCCGACAGGCACAAAAGTTTTGTGCGAAACGGGCAAAGCGGAATTTAATGCGTTCAAACTTTCACACGACAAAGATTTTGTTTATGAGTGGAAAAATGTGATGACGGGCGCGGTTATCGGCAACGAGGCGCGCATCGAAATTGCTTTTGACGGCACTTATGAAGAAGTTATTTTTGAAGTCAACATCACTGACCCCGAGTCGGGCTGTTATAAGGCTGCGCAAACGAAAGTTCGTTTTGAAAAAGACCCGACGGCTGAAATATTGAAGCACAAAGAGGAAATCTGTTTGGGCGAAAGTGTTGAAATCATTGCGCGCGGGGGCGAAAAATTCTTGTGGAATACGGGCGAAACGACTGACCGCATCACGGTAACGCCGGACAAAACGGGTTGGCACAGCTATACGGTGAGTGTCGAAAACGGCAATTCCTGCCTTGCGCACACGGCGACGACCTACGTTTTTGTCAATCCGATACCGGTCATCAAAGCGCATGAAGTAGACAATTTGAACATTTGCGCGGGGCGGAAGATAACGTTAAAACCTTCGGGCGGTTTCCGCTATGTTTGGGCGCATGACCCGACGGGCGTTTCGACGCAAGCCAACGGTGAAATAGAGGTGAGTCCGACGGTAACGACGGTTTATACGGTTCGCGGCTACAGTGAAAAAGGCTGTTGGTCGGAGGCGAGTGTGAAGGTTGAGGTAACGGGTATCGCGGATTTGGGCGGAGATTTGCAGCTTTGCGAGGGCGAAACGGCGAAAATCGGCATAGCACCATTGGAAAACGCGAGTTATTTGTGGTTGCCGACGGGCGAGACCACGCCGAGTATTGTGGTGAAACGCAGCGGCAGTTATGAATTGCGTGTAAAAATTGCGGGTTGTGAGTTCAACGACTTTGTTACGGTAAGGTTTAAGGAAAATCCGAAACCGAAAGTGGTGAAAGATACGATAATGTGCTTTGACAGCGAGGATATTTTGAGCATCACGGCGGATTTGTACAACAAGGACAAAGACGTAAGTTATTTGTATCAGTGGTACGATACCTTGGGGAACTTGGCGGGTTATACGGAGAAATTCACCTTGGACAGTGCGGGCATTTACCGTTTGAAAATTACGGCGATGTATGCGCATCCTTGTACGGGCGAGGTTTCGCTGCGTGTTGAGGACATGTGCGCGCCACAAATCTTCATACCGGAGGCATTTTCACCGAACGGGGACAAATTGAATGACGAATTTAAGGTCTTCGGGAAGCACGTTTACAACTTTAAAATGACGGTTTACAATCGTTGGAATGAGGTTGTTTTTTACAGTGAGGCGGCGACGATGGAGCAGGCGGCGATGTGGGACGGCAGTTACAAAGGCAGTCCTGCGCCGGACGGGGTTTATCAGTACGTCATCACCTACACGAGCGAGGAGTTGGTGAATGAAACACAGAAAATCACCGGCGCGGTGGTCATTGTGCGGTAAAAACCGGCTTTTTTAGGAAAATGAAAAAACCGAACAGGGAAATCTGTTCGGTTTTTTTTGTTGATTTTTTTTTTATCATTCGCCAAAAAAAATTCGTACATTTGTGTATCCTTGTATTTTTTTAATTAATTTTTTGACAAATGAAACAAACGATATTGGTTTTTGTGCTGTTTTTTTTAAGAATCTCCAAAGCGTGTCCAAAAAGTTTTTTCGAAAAGACAACCCAAATATAATTTTGATTACTTGCTTACTAATGTCATTCAGAGGTGCTATTTGATAGAAATTGTAAAAAAAAACTATCAAAGCTCCATTAAAAGTTCGCAAAGTGTGTAACACAAAATTATATTTGGGTTTAATTTTTCAAAAATGACCTTTCGGAAAGCCTCAGAAGAATAATAGATTTTAGGGGTTTAATCGAACTTTTTTCCAACTTTCTACTAAAAAGTTCGAAAAAACTCAAAAAAAATTACATCTTTTTTGAGTTTTTGATGTGCTTGCAAAGTTAACTGCTATTTCCTACAACAGAACTTTCAAAATCAAAAAAGAACCTGCTTTGTGCAGCGATAAGTACGGCTAAAGATTTTTCATCAAAGATTGTTTCAAGAGAGCAAATTCTTCTTCCGAAATCATGCCTTTTTCTCTCATGTTTATCAGTTCTTTCAGTTTTTCAAAAACATCGCTTGCGGAAGTGTTTTTGGCGTTTTTTTCTTCCTGTGCATCTTCTTTTTTGTCGCCGTCCGATTTTTGTTCGCCCTGTCGCTTTTGAT
>JBPOJO010000319.1:0-8798 GCA_052033485.1 Bacteroidota bacterium
GTTTTTTTTTCCTAAAAGAAAATGAATACCGAAGACAAAATCATCGGCAATATTGTAGAGAGTTGCTGCAGCAAGCAGGAGTAGTGTGAAATGAAAAACATCATAAATGAGGCTGAAGACGGTAAAAAGTCCAAAAAATATTAGTTGCGGACAGACCTTTTCCCTTTCGGGTGATAGAATCGTTTAAAATAATGGGCAAAATTCGGATTCGCCTGAGGCTGCCCGAAAAGTTAATTTTGGAAATTTCAATCCAAATAAAATTCTGTTATTCCCGTTTTGAGCATTTATATGAGAGCGTTTAAGCTGTTTTTGCAGCAATTTCTGTCAAAAAAAGCAACTGAATTGCCTTCAAAGTGCAAATATTAAAATTATATTCCGTTTGTCATATTGAAAAAAAACTTTTCGGCACGCGCTTTATACTGTCGGCGGTTTTTAAAAAATGAGGTAAAAGTTCTTAAAAATGCCCTGCGGACACCAAAATTCTTATTAAACCTTAATTTTTATAGCGAAAGTACAATTTTTGAGCAATTTCATTAAATTGTTTTGAAAAAAATTTGCATATCAAAAAAAACTCCCTACCTTTGCGTTCCCGTTTTACGGACGGTTTTTACATTGTAAAGTTAATTCAAATGGACGCTTTAAGCTACAAAACCCAATTTCCGAAAGCACACGAAAACGAAGAATGGTTCGTCGTAGATGCTAAAGACAAAGTTTTGGGGCGTCTGTGCAGCGAAATCGCGCGCGTTTTACGCGGCAAACACAAGCCGAGTTTTTCGCCTTTCGTCATGTGCGGCGACAAAGTCATCGTTCTCAACGCTGACAAAATCGTCATGACAGGCAAAAAATGGACTGACAGAGAAGTTGCTCGCTACTCCGGCTATCCCGGCGGTTTGAAAGTGGCTACTCCGCGTGAAGTATTGCACAAACACCCCGAACGTTTAATTGAACTTGCCGTTAAAGGTATGTTGCCGAAAAACAAATTAGGTCGCCGCATGATGCGCAATCTTTTTGTTTATACGACTGACACTCATCCGCATTCCGCACAACAACCCAAAGAACTTAACATCTAAGCAAAATGGTCATTAACACATTAGGCAGAAGAAAAACGTCGGTTGCGCGTCTCTACATGAAGCAAGGAAGCGGAAATTTCCTTATTAACGGACGTTCGTTCGAAGATTATTTTCCGAGTGAAGTCCTTCGCTTGATTGTTTGCCAACCCCTCGAACTCACCGGTAACATGGGCAAGTTCGACATCAAAGTCAATCTTGACGGCGGCGGCATCAAAGGACAAGCAGAGGCTTTGCGTCTTGCAATTTCAAGAGCTTTGCTCGAAACAGATGCAGAAACTCGCAAACCTCTCAAAGTTGAGGGATTCCTCACACGCGACCCGCGTATGGTTGAACGTAAAAAATACGGACGCAGGAAAGCTCGCCGTAGATTCCAATTCAGCAAACGTTAATCGTGAATTAGTTGTTTTAGCTCACCTCGCCGCATGAGAGGCGGTAGCAAAAGCTCAAAAAACGGGGTGAACCTCTTTTCAAATAAAACTTTTAAGGTTTTAAAAAGCTAAACATAAAATGGCAGAAATCGGATATAATGATTTGCTCGACGCAGGTGTACATTTCGGACACTTAAAGCGCAAATGGAATCCAAAAATGGCTCCTTACATCTTCATGGAGCGCAATGGTATTCATATCATTGACTTAAATAAAACGCTTACTTGCCTCGAAACAGCTTGTAATGCGATGCGTGACATTTCTCGCAAAGGAAAAAAAGTCCTTTTCGTTGCTACTAAGAAGCAAGCGAAAGATATTGTAGCGAAAGAAGCCGACCGCCTCAAAATGCCCTTCGTTACCGAACGTTGGCTCGGCGGCATGCTCACTAACTTTACAACAGTCCGTAAATCAATCAAGAAACTTGCTTCGATTGATAAGATGGCGAAAAGTGACAACTATCAATACCTTGCGAAACGCGAAAAATTGATGTTGCAACGCGAAAAAGAAAAGTTGCAACGTGTTCTTGGTGGTATTGCCGACCAAGTTCGCCTCCCCTCCGCGCTTTTTATCGTGGACGTAAAACGCGAGCATATCGCTGTTCGTGAGGCTAAAAGACTTGGCATACCCGTTTTTGGTATTGTTGATACGAACTCTGACCCGACTTCGGTTGATTTCGCTATTCCCGCTAACGACGATGCGTACAAATCCATTGCTTTAATCACAGGCACGATTTGCAAAGCACTCGAAGAAGGTTTGATGGAACGCAAACGCGATAAAGACGATACGAAGAAAGAGGAAGGAGCGAAAGACGCAACCGAAGATGTTGAAGAGGAAATCATTGACGAAAACGATGACCTCCTCGCTGACCTCGACGAAGAATAGTTTTCTCTTTATCCCTTAATCTCGGAACACGATGGACATCAAAGCAACCGAAGCTCGCCTTGCTGAATTAAAAGGCAAACAGTCCGATTACTTCAAACAAAAAAAGGATAAAAGAAATCCTGAAGAAATCGCTGCTATACGCGAAGAGTTGAATCGCCTCAAAGCCGATATCGCACCCCTCTATCGCAAAAAAAAATAATTCCGTAAAGGAATAATTTTAAGCCCGCAAAATATTTTTTGCGGGCTTTTTTGTGCCTTAGTATCGGAAAAAAATAAAAAAGAGATTGTCTGAAAATTCAATTTTGGACAATTAAAGCCAAATCTAATTCTCCGGTACGCTTTGAGCTGTTTAGCCGGTTTGCCCAAGAATGCAGCACGAGCTTTGGCTTGCGAACTTACATTCGCTTGTTGCAGGATACCTTCTTCCTTACATCTGCCGGCTAATGTTCGCGGTACACTCCGGCTAAACATTTACGTTTTTTGACAGCGGAAACCGCAGACTTGTATCGAATCTCTTTAACGATTGTTAAATATTTGGTTTTTCCTGCCTCTCGTTATATATTTGCCTAAATTCAATTTATTTTCACTAATCATGTTGAATAAAGACATTCAAAATCGCATCAATGCTTGGTTAGAAGGCAATTATGATGATAAAACAAAAGCAGAAATTCGCGCCATGAAGGACGAAGATTTGCTTGATGCTTTTCATAAAGATTTGGAATTCGGGACAGGCGGAATGCGCGGAATCATGGGGGCAGGCACAAATCGCATCAATCGCTACACCATCGGAGCAACAACGCAGGCTTTTGCCAATCGTTTAAAAGCGGCTTTTCCGAACGAGGAAATTAAGATTGTTGTCGCGCATGACAGCAGACACAACAGTTCCGCGCTTGCGGGAGTGGTGGCGGACGTGATGACTGCAAACGGAATTTTTGTATATGCTTTTATGGGGATTCGACCTACACCCGAATTGTCTTTTGCTATTCGACATCTCGCTTGCAAGGGCGGAATCATGCTCACCGCTTCACACAATCCGAAAGAATACAACGGTTTTAAGGTTTATTGGGAAGACGGCGCGCAAGTTACGGAGCCGGACGACCGCTTAATTATTGATGAATTTAACAAAATAGACCGTTTCGATACCATTAATTTTGAAGGCAATCAAGATAAATTGAAGCTCATCGGGCGCGATATAGATGAAATTTATTTGAATAAAATTTGTCAATCCGTCATTTCAAAAAATTCTCTCAAAAGGCAAAAAGACCTCAAAATTGTTTATACGCCCTTGCACGGTGCCGGCATTTCGCTTGTGCCTTTTCTTTTTCAAATGCTCGGTTTGGAAAATGTTAATATTGTCGCCTCGCAATCCGAACCGAACGGAGATTTTCCGACCGTCAAATATCCTAATCCCGAAGACCGCGATGCTTTGACTTTGGCGATTAAAGAAGCCGAAAAAAGTGATGCCGATGTCGTTTTGGCTAATGACCCCGACGCTGACAGGATTGGCGTAGTCGTCAAAGATAACAACGGCGAATTTGTCTTGCTCAACGGCAATCAAACCGGAACGCTTATTATGGCATACCTCATTAAGATGTGGCGGCAATTCGGAAAAATTAAAAATCGGCAAATGATTATCAAAACTATCGTTACGACCGATTTGTTAGATAAGATTGCGCAAGTTAACGAGGTTATTTGCATCAATACGCTCACCGGTTTTAAACACATTGCCTCCGTCATTCGCAAATATGAAGGAAATTTGGAATTTATTGCCGGTTGCGAAGAAAGTTTCGGCTACATGGTCGGCAGTTATGTCCGCGACAAAGACGGCGTTTCGGCGTGTGCGTTGATGGCAGAAATTGTTGCTTATGCCAAAGAACGCGGGCAATCGCTCACGGATATGCTTATCGAAATTTATCGTGAATACGGTTTTTATTTGGAAGATTTGATTTCGATAACCAAAAAAGGCATTTCAGGTGCGACTGAAATTGATGAAATGATGCAAAATTTCAGAAATAACCCGCCGAAAGAACTTGCCGGCTCGAAAGTCATAAAAAAATTGGATTATCTCTCGAGCATCGAAACGGATTTGCGCGACGGAACGGAATATAAAATTGATTTGCCGAAGTCAAATGTTTTGCAATTTATCACCGAAGACGGCTCTAAAATTTCGGCGAGACCTTCCGGCACCGAGCCAAAAATTAAGTTTTATTTCAGCGTGAACACAAGTCTTGTTTCAAAAGAGGAGTACAATCAAAAAAAATTGATGCTCTCCGAAAAAATCAGGCGGATTCAACGCGATTTGGGCTTGTAAAACATTCGTACTACGAACTTTGTCCCATGTTGAGACAGACAGAGTTCGTTGTACTTTTACCGAAAGTTAGAAACGAAGCAAATATGGTACAGTTTATTTACATTGAGGATTATATTTTGTATCCTTTTTATTTTACATTTTTTTTTCTTTTCGTGCGCACTTTTGCGTCCCGCATCAAAGACAAAGAAATGCAAAAAGTGTTTGTGCCCGCTTATTTTCTCAAACTTATCGGCGGTTTAGCTTATGGCTTAATTTATCAATATTACTACGGCGGCGGTTTCGATACGACGTACTTTTTTTTAGATGCACGGCTTTTGAATGAAGCTTTTTGGGAAGACTACGGAATCGGTTTACGGCTGATATTCGGCGAGGCAAATGTTTTTGAACCTTACTACAACGACTACGCGCGCCGATTGAGCTATTTTAAAGACCCCGCTTCCTACATGGTTTCGCGCATCGCCGGCATTTTCGGCTTATTTTGTTATGCAAAATATTTGCCGCTGTCCATTTTTTTCGCGACATACAGTTTTTGGGGTTCGTGGCAATTTTACCGCGTTTTGTGCTCGATTTACCCCGATATGAAAAAACAAATGGCGACGGCAGTGTTTTTCTTTCCTTCGGTTTTCTTTTGGGGGTCGGGCGTTTTGAAAGATTCCGTTACCTTCGGCGCATTGGGTTTGTGTGTTTACGGTTTTTATTTCGGCATTTTAACAAAATCAAATGAGCGCGTAAAAGCCATTCTATTGCTTATGTTGGGCATTTTTTTGTTGAAATCTATCAAAATTTATATTTTGATGTGTCTTTTGCCCTCTTTTGCGTATTGGGCATTTACAAGATATGCCAAAACGGTAGACAACGCAATCATTCGGATGATGACCGGTCCGCTCTTTATGGGCGTTTTCGGCGTAGTCGGCTATTATTTGCTGCAAAGCGTTGCTGCGGGGACAGAATATGATTTGAATAATATTGCCCATGAAATCAAAATTACCTCCGATTGGCTGCGCAGCATCAGTAAAGACGGGTCTTATTATACCTTCGGCGAACTCGACGGTACGTTTGAAAATGCTTTGCAATACTTTGTTCCTGCTGTCCTTACGACCCTTTATCGCCCCGCGATATGGGAAGTTTCTAACCCGATGATGTTGCTTTCGGCAATCGAAAACACCTATTTAATGGTGCTGACTTTAAGTATTTTTGTTCGCACGCCGCCTCTTCGCGCCTTGAAAAGTATTTTTAAAGAAGAAATTGTGGCTGTTGCCCTCATTTTTACGCTCGGATTTTCATTTTTTGTCGGTCTTGCAAGCGCGAATTTCGGAACGTTGGTGCGCTATAAAATTCCGATGATGCCGTTTTATATCGCGATGGTGCTTGTAATTTATGAGCAAAATTTCGTTAGGGCAAAAGTGAAAAGAAAATTCAAATTGCCGGTTGACGAAGACGAATTAACGCCGGAAGAAAAAAGCGATGCGGAGAAAAAAGACCTTGATAATTTCAGAAAAAATGTAATCACCTAATTATGCTCGGATATTTAACCTTAGTTCCGACTCCGGTCGGAAATCTCGATGACATTACTTTGCGCGCGGTAAAAGTTTTGCGCGAAGCAGATTTTATCATTGCCGAAGACACACGCACTTCGGGGATTTTGCTCAAACATTTAGAAATTCAAAAATCATTTTTGAGTTTTCATGCTTTTAACGAACACGCTGTTTTGCCGAAAATAATCGCTCGTTTGCTCGAAGGCGAAAAAGCCGCACTTGTAACCGATGCCGGCACGCCGGGTATTTCCGACCCGGGTTTTTTGCTCGTCCGCGCCTGTATTGAAAACAATATTCCGCTCACCTGCCTCCCCGGTGCAACCGCGTTTGTACCCGCATTGGTCATGTCCGGTTTGTCTTGCGAAAGCTTTATTTTTGAAGGTTTTTTGCCGCAAAAAAAAGGCAGGCAAACCGCTTTAAAAAAATTAGCAGAACACGAAAAAACCATCGTACTTTACGAATCTCCGCATCGTTTGCTCAAATCGCTTGAACAATTGAAAGAAGTTTTGGGCGAAAACAGAAAAATTTCACTTTCACGCGAGATTTCAAAATTGCATGAAGAAAATTTGCGCGGAACAATTGCCGAAATTATTCAAATTGCTCAAAAAAGAAACCTCAAAGGCGAATTTGTTTTGATTGTTGAGGGCAATAAAAAATTGAAAAACGCGCCTAAAAATGATGATTTTGAAGAAAATGACGAATTTGAATCGGAGCAAGACGAAAATGAAACTCATCAAGAAAATCATTCCGAAGAAAATGCCTGAATAAGTTCGACGCTGATTTTTTTAGCCGCAACACGTTTTTTTTGTTTTAAATCGCTGCCGATAAAGTGTTTGTAAAAAAAAATCAAATCCGAGAAAATTGCTTTTCAGCGTTTTTTAAGGCACAAAAAAGAAACAATTTTCGTTTTTTTTTAAATAAATTTGTATTTTTGAACGAAATATTTTCAAACGAATAATTCAGCATCGTCATCATGGGCAAAAACGCACTTTTAATCATTGACCCGCAATATGATTTTTGCGACCCGCACGGCGCATTATTTGTCGACGGAGCGGACGCGGATATGCAGCGATTGAGTCAATTTATCCACAAAAATCAGCGTTCTATTGATAAAATTTTTATTTCAATGGATTGGCATCCGCTGATTGCGGTTTTTCATGCAAGTTTTTGGAGTGATGCGGAGGGATATCCGCCGATGCCTTTCACTCAAATTATGCAAAAAGATGTTCAAAACGGTACGTGGATTCCGAAAGCGAACAAGGAAAAAGTTTTGCAATATCTTGCCGAACTTGAAGCGCAAGGCGAATTTCCGCATATTATTTGGCCTACACACTGTTTGAGCGGTTCAAAAGGTGCGTCCATTGACGAAACTTTGATGCGTGAAGTTAGGGCATGGGCAGAATCGGGGCGTGAATATTCCCTTATTTTGAAAGGAACGCACCAACTTCGGGAGCATTTCGGAATTTTTATGGCGCAAATTCCCGATGTAGACTACCCCGATACTTTTCTGAACGAACAATTAATCAACGAACTCAATCAATTTGACACGATATTTTTGGCGGGTGAAGCGCGTTCGCATTGTGTCGGAACGAGCCTCAAACAATTAATGAAATACGCGCCGGAAACGGCAAAAAAAATTGTACTTATCAGCGATTGCACCTCCGACGTGCCTAATTTGGGCTATCTTGCGGACGCAATCTATGAAGAAGCCGAAAAACGAGGCATCAAAAAAGTTCTTCACAGCCATAAAATTTAAGACCGAATGAACGAGACTTGGCAAATCAACGGGGCAGGAAAATTATATAAAAAGTTCATTTTTAAGGATTTCTGTGAAGCATTTGCCTTTATGACAAGGGTTGCTTTTTTGGCTGAAAAAATGAATCACCACCCCGAATGGAGAAATGTTTACAATAAGGTGGAAATCGAACTCATTACGCATGATGCCGGCAACAGCATTACGGAGAAAGACAGGGAATTGGCGGCGGCAATTGACTGCCTTCTGTAACGCGAGCTTAGCTTGCTGATAAGGTCGCAAGCTAAAGCTCGCGTTACAGAAGGCAAAAAATTACGGCTTATTTTCAAAGTACCACAAGTTCAGCTTGTGGTACTTTTGCTTTGCAAGCCGGCTAAGCAGCGAATAAAAAAAAAAACAAGATGCAAAAAAAAATTGATTGGCAAAAAATTATCGGCGAAATTGCTCCGACAAAGTTCTAAGAATCGGCATTAGGAATGATTTTATATGCCTGTATTGTACAAAAACTTCGAGAAAGGGAAGAAAATGAAGCTGTTTTTGCACAAGAAGCAGACATGAGCTATGAAAAATACGATGTTTGGAATTCTGAGCATTGGGAAAAAGTTCGTTGGTTTAACCGGTGGACTGAAGTATATTCACAAGTTTTGGTAATTGTTTAGCCGGAGTGTGCCGCGAGATTTAGCTTGCGGATTTGGAGGATGGTATCTTGAAACAAGCGAATGTAAGGTCGCCGCCTAAAACTCGCGCTGCATTCTTGGGCAAACCGGCTAAATAGTTACAAGTTTTGAAATATAAGGAGTTGAAAAAATGCGAAATACACC
>JBPOJO010000341.1:0-1690 GCA_052033485.1 Bacteroidota bacterium
TGGTCGCATTTGGGTGTATGACAAACTTTGTGAAGAAGATTTGTCCAAAGAGCTTATCTTGCAACTTCCTATACTTTTTTCAGCAAGTGTTTTTAAATACTCATTTTCAAAAAAACACGCTTGGGAAATGATTGACTTCGAGCCTTTAACGGAAGAAGAAAAAACAATTCAACCAGTTTACGGGCAGGAAAAATTCCCTCCGTTTAAGTGCAAAATATTTATTAATGGTGGGGTAGAAATGCTTCGTGATGTTCCTTTCACACAATGCATCGGAATGCAACCTGCTGCAATATGGGAACCTGAAGAACTTGTTGAGCGAATAGTTGATTTTTACGAGGGCAGAGAAAATGAAGCCATAAAGTATTTTCGGCTTTTCAATCCTGAAACAGGCGAAAAAACTAATTGGCCGCCTTTTTAAGAAACCGACCTCCAAACACAACAAAACGTCGGAGAGAATCGTTATCAATCTAACGCCGGCAGTGAGCGTGAAACGTCCTTTGACTTGGAGTGGCTTGAGACGGCTTTTCGTCCCGTAGATGCGCAGGTCGGGCGATTGTGGGGAGTAGATGCCCTCGCGTTGCTGAAACCGGGCGTGTCGCCTATGGCTTTCGCACTGAATAATCCGATTTCTTTTGTAGCACCGACGGGATTTGCTCCGTCAGGTCTTTTTCCGCTTGCCGCCTTTGCCGATTATTAAAATGAGCGCAAAAAAGTGGGAATGCTTACGGCGGAGGATAATGGAAATGGGGATGATAAAAGGGGAACAAAATCATCTTCAACAAGTTCTAATAACAGCGGAGATGATACAGGAAAAAATGAAAAGAAAAAGGACAACAAAAAGAAATCCAAATTACCCAAACGAGGAGAATACAAGCCTGAAAGTTTGGAGAAAATGCAGGCGGATTTGGATTATATTGCCGACGGCGAAAATGGAAATCCCTTTTGAAGAGCTTTAGAGTTATTTTTGTATAATTATAGTTCGAGTACGTTTGAGGAAAAAACTGAACTCATTTCTGCTTTCCCTTGGTTCTCATGGATGAGAATTAGTAAGTGGTTTGGAAGGGGAGCAAAAGTAGTTTCTAATAATGTCGAAGACATTGTAGTACATTTTGGGCAAAATCCAAATCAAGTTAATCATGCTTTTCGTCACATAGACGAGTTGGGGTTAGACAGGTCTTTAGTTCAGTCTTCGATAGAGGCGCATTTTAGAACTGTATCGTCGAATGTTGTTGCAAAAAAACCTTTTAATCAAATAATTGACTTTAATGGATTGAAAATTCAGTACACTGCTTTTAAACTTTCGGACGGAACATTTAACATTGGACGAATTCATGCAATTGATTAGAAAGCCGACTATACAAGAGGAAAAACTTATTGAATATCTTTTATCAAAATCGTCTCTCAATATTTCTTATGATTGGAGAGATGGTTTGTTGGTAGCACCAATGAATGATGGAGAAATGGGTAGTTTAATATTGTTTCCCAAGGGTAAAGTAAATGAAAAAAGAAAGTTTGGAAAACAAATTAGCGAATATCAATTTTTAGACATTGACGGAATAGATGTAATTGCTTCTTTAAATGTAGATAGTTGTGAAAATCTATTCGAACTTGATATTTGGAAAACTGATTTTGGAAAGTTATTAAAAATACCGGATTTGAGATGATATAAAGAAAAAATTACCTGAGCCGC
>JBPOJO010000705.1:0-7444 GCA_052033485.1 Bacteroidota bacterium
CAACCATTCGTTACCCACTCTATCGCGAAGCAAAAATAAGTACGCTCAACGGCCAAGTGATTTTTCAAACGAATTAATTTTTTAAAAGTGTCTGACAAAGTCGCTTGTGAGGACACAAGCGAGGGCGGAGAAAATTAATTTTTGCAAAAAAAAACTCTTTTTCTTTTTGAAATGTCATTTTTTATCTATAAAATTGCAAGGACGTTTAAATTGAATTGTTTGCTTCAAATCAAAATAAATGACGACAGAAAAAGTACTTGCAAAACCAAACATTTCTTCAAAGACCCCCCCAAAATCGCCGAAAGTTGTTGTCTTTTTTTTCTTAACAATCTTCCTGCTCGGTTTCTCGGCTCTTATTTATTTTCAAATTGAGAAAGCAAACGAAGCGGAGAAATTGCGTTTTCAAATCTTACTCAATAAGTGTTTGCGAGGCGAAAATTTGTCGACAGATGAAGCGGCGGAATTTTGTAAACTTTCTAACAAACAAACGGATGTCGCCCACAAATTAGACTGCAACGCACTTCCCGATTATTTTTACAAACAACATCTGTCCGATTTTATGCGCGAAAGTGCGAATTGTGCAGAAAATTTGAAATCGAAAATTGAAAATGAGGATTATGTCGTAGCAATTGATGAAACAAGAAATGAAAAAGGATTGATGATGACTGTTTTTAAGAATCAAAAACTTTTTTTAGTCGTTCGGGTGATGCACAGGAGTTCGGGGGCTGAAAAATATCGGGAGGATTTTGATTACTATCGAATAAATGTGGCAGGTAATGCAAGTTTTTTTGTTGACGAAAACGGCAGTCCTTCTCAAAATCTTATTGATACCCATATTGCTTGGAAAAATTGCAGTGATTTTGAAAATACTTTTTTGAAAATTTTTGAAAAATACACCCAAAAAATAAGATGAAAAATTTTCAAAACGAACTTTCTTCTTTGGATTATTCAAAGATAGTCGGACTTGAATATGCCCCTGAAAAAAGGCAGATTGTTTTAAAAGGAATCGGTGAAAGAGAAAATAATGAGTTTATACTTGTATTTTCGGGAATTTCCTCATTTCTGAGCATTGCTGAAATGCCCGAACAGTCGCATCTTGAAAATTTAGCTACAGAAATCGGAATGTATTCTGACGAACAAGCGGCAAAACGAGCGGCAAAAATTAATGCCTTAGCAATCAAAGGCTTAACGACAAAATTTTACATCGCAACCATTCTTTACACACTCTATTTCGATGCAAAAATAATTACGCTCAACGGCGAAGTGATTTTTCAAACGAATTAATTTTTTGAAAGTGCCTGAAAAAGTCGCTTGTGAGGACACAAGCAACGGCGGGAAAAAAGTCGCTTGTGAGGACACAAGCAACGGCGGGAGTCGCTTGTGAGGCCACAAGCAACGGCGGGACACATGCAACGGCGCACAAAAGCAACGGCAGAGGGGAAGCAGTTAATCGCCAATTTTAATCCAAATTATTCTGAGTTCAAGTAAAACTACTGCAGCGAGATAGGCAAAGAAAAAATGTCCTTTTTGAGGCTCGGAAAACTATTTTAAAAAATTTCGCGCGCAAATGAGCCAAATATTATTTCAAAATTATTTAATTCGCACTTCTTAATTTTCATGCGTCCGTTCCGAAATAAATTTTTTTACATATAATTTTTTTCAATTCATGAGAAAAGGCTTCTTACTCATATTTTTTGCTTTATTCTGCGGTTTTTCGCCGATAATTTTTGCCCAAAAAAAGCAAATTAACACGGCTTCTTCACCGACAAACGCGGAATTGCGTTTCTCAAAAAACAGGGAAATTTTACAAAAAAAATCTTTTATCGGTGGTTTGACTTTCGAAAATATCGGTCCGGTCGTTATGTCCGGGCGCGTTACCGACATCGAAGTCAATCCTGATAATCATAAGGAATTTTTTGTCGCTTATGCCTCCGGCGGACTTTGGTATACCGACGATTGCGGGCAAACTTTTAAGCCGCTTTTTCAAAATGAAAAAGTGATAACTATCGGAGATATTGCCGTTGATTGGGCTGCCGGCACAATTTGGGTCGGAACGGGCGAAAATAATTCAAGTCGCTCTTCTTATGCCGGCAACGGCGTGTACAAATCGGAAGACAAGGGCGCAACTTGGATTTATTGCGGCTTGCCCGATTCGCAGCACATCAGCCGAATTATTTTGCACCCAACCGAAAAAAACACCCTTTGGGTAGCTGTTTTGGGGCATCTTTACTCCGAAAATGATGAAAGAGGTGTTTTTAAGTCGCTCGACGGCGGACGCACTTGGAAAAAAGTGCTTTATATCAGCCCCAAAGTCGGTGTTTCGGATTTAGTTTTGCACCCGCAAAACCCCAATATGCTTTTGGCGGCGACTTGGGAGCGGATTCGGCGCGCATGGGATTTTTCGGAAGCGGGTATCGGCTCCGGTATTTTTAAAACGCTCGACGGCGGTGCAAAATGGGAAAAAATCGCCGGCGGCGGTTTCCCCGAAGGCAAAGATATGGGCAGAATAGGCATTGCGGTCAGCCAATCGAACCCCGAAACGGTCTATGCACTTGCGGATAATCAAGAAAAAATTCCGCCGACCGAAAAAGAACACTCGCCCCTCGAATACCTTACGCTTTCTGACATCAAAAAAATTTCGCCGGAAGAATTTTTAACGATTTCGGAAGAAGTTATTAATAATTTTCTCGACGAAAATAATTTCCCCGCACACATAAACGCTAAAAAGGTCATTGAATCGGTCAAAAAAGGCGAAATTAAACACACCGCTTTGCTTGATTTTCTCGGCAATGCCAATGATAATCTTTTTAATGCTAAAATCAAAGGTGCGGAATTGTACCGAAGTGATGATTTCGGAAAAACTTGGCGAAAAACGCACGGCAAACCGATTGAAGACCTTTTTTACACTTACGGTTACTATTTCGGACAAGTGCGCGTGCACCCCAAAAACCACGAAAAAGTTTATCTGCTCGGCGTTCCGCTTTTGGTATCAAATGACGGCGGCGCAAATTTTGAAAATATTAACGGCGAAAATGTGCATTTAGACCATCATGCCCTTAATTTTAATCTCAAAGACGAAAATTTTCTCGTCAACGGCAATGACGGCGGCGTAAATGTCAGTTTCAACGCCGGCAAATCTTGGCTCAAATGCAATTCCATTCCCGTCGGTCAATTTTACACCGTTAACACCGACCATGCTAATCCGTATCGGGTTTACGGCGGTTTGCAGGATAACGGCGTTTGGTTCGGCGTTCCCGAAACAAATTTTACGAACGAGTGGCATCAAACCGGCGAATATTCCTACAAAGAACTCATCAGCGGCGACGGAATGCAAGTTATGATTGACCCGCGCGACAATGAAACGATTTACACCGGCTATCAATTCGGCAATTATTATCGAATCAATAAAAGCAAAGGTGAATTTTCTTACATCACACCGCAGCATCAATTAGGCGAAAAACCACTGCGTTTTAATTGGCAAACTCCGATTTGGCTCTCGCGACACAATCCCGACGTGCTTTATATGGGCTCGCATCGTTTCCATCGCTCTCTTAAAAAAGGTGAAAATTGGGAAACACTCAGCGGCGACCTCACACGCGGCGCGAAAGCCGGCGACGTGCCTTACGGAACGATTTCGACGATACACGAATCTCCGATTCGCTTCGGCTTGATTTATGCCGGAACAGACGACGGCTTGATTCACGTTACACAAGACGGCGGCTATACTTGGCGACGTATATCCGACAAATTGCCGCAAGAACTGTGGGTCAGTCGGGTGTGGGCTTCCGCGCATAAGCTCGGGCGCGTATATGTGAGTTTGAACGGCTACCGTTACGATAATTTTGAAAGTTTTATTTACGTTTCGGACGATTACGGTGATTCGTGGCAAAGAATCGGCTCGGATTTGCCTTTTGAGCCGGTAAATGTCATTAAAGAAGACAATAAAAATGAAAATTTATTGTATGTCGGAACGGATAACGGCTTGTATATCAGCCTCGACCGCGGCAAAAATTTTATGTGCGCCGACAAAGGCTTGCCTGCGGTTGCCGTACATGACCTTAACATTCAAGAGCGCGAAGGGCACTTACTTGTCGCAACACACGGGCGTTCGCTGTATCGGGCGGATATACGAAAATTGCAATCTTTAAGCCCCGAAATCATTAACAAAGAGCTGTATTTATTTGACATTGATGATGAAAAAATCAATCCGTATTGGGGAAAAAGTACTTGGAATCAGTGGTTTAAAGGAAACTCTCCCAAAACGGAATGGTTTTTATGGGCAAAAAACGGCGGAGATTTGAGCATAGTCATTAAGTCCGAAAAAGGTACTGTTGTCAAAAAAATTTCACAAAAACTCACTGCGGGACTGAACCGGATTGAGTACGATTTTACACTTGATGAAAACGTTTCGCCTGATTTTCAGAAGGAATTGAACGAAAAAAGAACGGCTGACAATCAAAAAGCGATAACGGTTGAGCCTTCGGAGGACGGCAAAATTTACATCAAAGCCGGCAAATATTCTTTGGAATTTTTGCTTGCAGGTAAAAATATTGCGAAAGAATGGACGCTTATGCCCCCTAAAAAAAGGAGTCGGAATTAATCCCGTACAAGGGTTTTTAGAATTTCGGGGTAATTCCAAAAAAGGAAAATTTCTTTGGAAAGCGAAAATATTTAAGGTGCTGATAACTATTTAGCCGGCGTGTAGTGCGCGCTTCAGCTTGCGGATTTAAGGTCGCAAGCTAAAGCTCGCGCTACACGCCGGCTAAATATTTACTCTTTTGAATACAGCCTTGATTCTGACGCGATTCAAAAAAATGTTAGCAATGGGAGGTTTTTTTCGCAATAATTTTGCGAAAAATAAAAAAACAGAAATTCGTAAAAAAAAAACAATTTATTTTGCAATTCTTAAAATAATATCTACCTTTGCAGTCCAATTTAAACTCCATTTCAAATGAGACCATACGAAGCCGTTTTTATTGTTTCACCGGTTTTGAATGAGGTTCAGTTGAAAGAAGTTGCCGATAAGTTTAAGAAAATTCTTGAGCAGAACGGTGCAGATGTATATCATGAAGAAAATTGGGGATTGCGTAAATTAGCATACCCGATTGAGAAAAAAACTACAGGTTTTTACCTTTTGTTTGAATTCAGTGCTGCACCGCAGGTTATCGCTACTCTCGAAACTGAGTTTCGCCGTGATGAGCGCGTTTTGCGATTCCTGACCGTTTCTCTCGATAAATACGCTGTTGAGTACAACGAGAAACGCAGGAAAGGACATTTTAATAAGGCTAAAAAGGAACAAACTGCAACTGCGCCCGTTGCACAGACCGTAAAGCAACATGATGAAGAATAATCAAGTGATGAGCTTAGTGAATGAGCCTATTCACAGCGTCAAAAAAGAAAAACGCAAGAAATATTGCCGCTTTAAAAAAGCCGGAATCAAGTACATTGATTACAAAGACCCCGACTTTTTGCTCAAGTTCGTCAACGAACAAGGAAAAATTTTGCCGCGCCGCATCACGGGTACAAGCTTGAAAAATCAGCGAAAACTCACTTCGGCTATCAAACGCGCAAGACTCTTAGCTTTGTTGCCTTTTGTTACAGACTCTCTTAAGTAATTCTTCACTTTTAATCGCTGACCAAAATGGAAATCATCCTTAAAGAAAACGTTAAAGGTTTGGGTTACAAAAATGACGTGGTAAATGTGAAACCGGGCTATGCTCGCAATTTCTTAATCCCGCGCTGTTTTGCAATTGAAGCAACAAGCAGCAATAAAAAAGTTGTTGCAGAACTTGTCAAACAACAAGCTCTCAAAGCTCAAAAACTCAAACAAGCCGCTCTTGACTTGTCCGCTAAACTTGCGGATATTACTTTGATTATCAAAGCAAAAGCAGGTGAGTCCGGAAAAATTTTCGGCTCCGTTACGACTACTCAATTAGCCGAAGTCCTCCGCGACAAAGGCTTTGATATTGACCGCCGCGATGTCAGCATCAATTCTGACGTGAAAATGCTCGGTTCATATACTGCCGTGCTTGACCTTCACCGTGAGGTTAAACAGGAAATCAAATTTGATGTTGTTGCTGACTAAATTTCAGAAAATCCGAACACTTTAAACTGTCGGATGGAAGTCGTCTTAAACATCGAAAAAATAAAAAAACCCCGAATTATCGGGGTTTTTTTTTGCCTAAAGATTTCCGAAATTATTTCCAAGCGGCTGCATCAAAAGTGCGAACAGCTTGTGTATTCATTTTGCCGAGAATTTCTAAGGACAGAGAATCGGCTTTGAAGTCTCCGAAACTTTTCAAAATATCGTTAATCGCTGCATCTTTATTGACCGGATATTCAAACTCTGTATTCGCAAAAACTTCTTGTGCAGACTTTGAGAGCAAAAATTCGAGCAATTTGACGGCATTGTCTTTGTTCGGCGCATTTTTGCACAATCCCGCGCCGCTGATGTTGATGTGTGTGCCGCGTCCGTCTTGTTCGGGAAAAACAATGCCGACTTTTTCGGCAATTTCACGTTTTTCTGCAATCGAATCGGCTTTCATTTTTGCAAAATAATAGGTGTTGATGACCGTTAAATCACCGATTCCGGCAGCGAGATTTTTGATTTGGTCAGTGTCGCCGCCCTTTGGCTCTTGTTTGAAATTAGCAACCATTTTTTTAGCCCATTCAGTTGCTTTTTCTTCGCCGTTGTGATGTATAAAAGAAGCGAGCAAAGACTGATTGTAAATGTTGTTTGACGGTCGCATGACAACTTTTCCTTTGTATTTGGGCAAAATGAGGTCGTTGTAAGATTTGATTTCACCCTCTTTGACGCGCTCTTTTGAAAAAGCAATGACCCTTGCGCGTTTCGTGAGCGCAATCCAATTCATTTCGGGGTCTCTCAAATTTGCGGGAACGATGTTTTCTGCGGTTTCTGAGGCAATTTTTTGCAAAATTCCTTTTTCTTTCGCTCTGAAAAGCCGCCCTGCATCAACCGTAATGAGCAAATCTGCCGGTGAATTTGCGCCCTCCGTAATGATTTTTTCAATCAATTCGTCCGCCCCTGCTTTGATGACATTGACTTTAATGCCGGTTGTTTCTTCAAACTCTTTAAATAATTTTTCGTCGGATTCATAGTGTCTGTGCGAATACACATTCACTTCCTGTTTTTTCACTTCTTCTTTTTGCTCTTCTTTCGGAGCTTCTTTACAAGCAAAACCTAAAAAAAGAAGGCTTGCGATGAGAAATTTATTCAATGATGACATGGCAAAAAATAACATTTGTTAGAAATAAAAAAATTTAATGCTGTATTTCTCAGCCGAAAACCGGCTTTGAAAACTTGCGCAAATTTAGACTAAATAAAGATAATAAAAAAATTTCCATAAATGAAAATCGAAATTGTTTAAAAATTGCAGAATTTCAAGATAAAATTGCCGTTTTTGGAATAAAAATTCCTGTAAAA
>JBPOJO010000515.1:0-2335 GCA_052033485.1 Bacteroidota bacterium
CTTTTCTGATGTAAAGCGGATTTGAGTTGTCGGCAAAAGGCTGTAAATTTTCAGACGTAGGCTGATTAACATTCACGTCGTAGCCCAAACTGACGTATTTTCCGTTCGGCAATTCCCAATCAACCGAGAGATTCGGGGTAAAAGTGAGAAAAGTTCGGTCAATGGAACCGAGAGTTTTTTCACCTTTTGCTACTGAAAAATCGCCGATTGTTTGATAATTTTGCGCCGCAATACCGGCAGCGACATTAAATCCGTTGTGGGTATAACGAAGAGAAGTACCGCTGCGGGAGAAGAAAATTTTGCCGTCATAATAGCGGCTCATGCTGTCAATGCGGTTTTTATTGTCATTGCTTTTGTCGAAAACCAAACGTTCGATTTTCTCTTCACGCAAACCGAGATTGACAAAAGTTTCCCAATACATTTTTTTTGAAATAGGCTCAATATAAAAAAGGCTGCTTTTATATTGTTTGCTCGCGCTCAAAGTACTGTTTTCTTGTTCAATTTTATTCCGCATTGTATCAATTTGGAAAAAACCGTTCAATGAATTTTGGAGTGCCTTCTTTTCACTTTGATTGAGCATAAAAGTTGCACTTACGGCAAGCGAACGCCCTTTTTTCTTAAATTTATGCCTAAAAATGAGGCTGTTCGTACTTGTCAAACCGTTTCCGTCAGTGCTGTTTTGAGCCAAACTTTGGCTGTTCAAAAATTTTTCACCGGTAAAAAAAGATTGCAAATTTTGTAATTTTTCTTCCGTTGTGCCTGCACGCGAATTTGAAATGACCACAATTCTATTCATGGAGTCAAACTCATGTTCCAATCGAAACGACAAGCGATGATTTAGAAATTTTCTGTTTTGAGTGCTGTTTTCCTCAGAAGTGAAGGAATTTTCGGGCAAAAAACTTTCGCGGAATCGATTTACATCGAGTTCTTGCTCACTCAAATTGAAAAAATAATTACTGCCGATTTTCGTTTTTTTGTTGTCATAATTATAGTTGCCGCCTGCCGCATAATTTTTAGAAAAACCGCGATTATTTCTGTTTCCAATCGGCACGCCGAGCGATTGTTCGTCGCCGGAAAAGATAAAATAACGCCCCGAACCGCCGAAACCAAAATCTGCATTATCCGAAAATGAATTGAAGGCATTCGCACCGCGAAAATCCTGATAATCTTGCCACGACATCCCTGTTTGATTGACATTATTGGCAAAACCGATAAAGGAAATTTGATTTTTTGCATCAAATTTATTGTAATTTCCTTTCAATTCGGCGCGTTCTTCCGTCCCTGCTCCGGCGGTTATTTTTCCGAAACCACCGTTTTTGAAGTCTTCTTTCAACTCCAAGTTCATAACTTTTTCTTTTTTTCCGTCATCAACACCGGTAGCTTTTGCTTGTTCGGATTTTGTGTCAAAAACCTGCACTTTCGAGACGGCTTCTGCGGGCAAGTTTTTAGTCGCCAATTTTGGGTCATCGCCAAAAAACGTTTTTCCGTCAACCGTAACTTTTGAAACGTCTTTGCCTTGCGCTTTGATATTTCCTTCACCGTCGACCATTACACCGGGCAGTTTTCTAAGTAAATCTTCGACGGTAGAACCTTCGGGAACTTTGAAAGTTGCGGCATTGTATTCGATAGTGTCGCCGCGAATTTCGAGGGGGGCGCGTGCCTCTCTGATAACGACCTCAATCAACTCAACAGCAATCGGCTTCATGCTAAAATCGCCGAGATTAATTTCTGCACTTTCGCCAAACGGGATAATTTTTTCGGCATATTTGTAGCCTACAAAAGTTGTTTTGATAAAAAACTCACCTTTCCGAACATTTTTAAAAGAAAATTTTCCATTTTCATCACTTGCAGTGAAGTGAATGAGCGCGGAATCCTTTTTTGCCAAAAGCATGACAGTACAAAACGGCAGCGGAGTGAGCGTTGTGTCGGTCGTCGTGCCGAAAACGCGATAGGAAGAAGGGCTTTGCGAAAATGCAGGCGCGGCAAAAATGCCCAAGCCGAGCAGCCCGAAAAGAATGAAGAACACAAATCTTTGCATCGGATAAAAAAATTAGATAAAAATACGTTTCAAAACGAAATCGGGGGCGAAATTATTACTTTTTATTAAGCATACATCGAAACGGTACGTTAAAAAACAAAAAAAACGGCATTAAAATAAATTAATGCCGTTTTTAACTTCAAAAAACTAACTTTTTAAAGCAAATTAGCCTTGACAGATTGAAAGAAGTCAAAATTATTCGTACTTTTTGAAAATTACCGATGAATTATGACCGCCAAATCCAAAAGTATTGCTCAAAGCATAACGAACATTGCGTTTTTGTGCTTTATTGAGCGT
>JBPOJO010000377.1:0-6660 GCA_052033485.1 Bacteroidota bacterium
TGTCCTCACAAGCGACACTTAGCCGTTGTTTGTGTCCGGCTATAAAATTGAAACGGCATGAATGCAAATTAGTTTAATTTTATTTCCCGACGAAAAGAGCAAAAACGCTTTTTAACAGAACGAAAAAAACATTGCTCTTGTTGCAAAAAAACTCATTTTTATAAAAACAAGTTGAAAAAAAATGGCAGTTGTTTAGCCGGCAACCTTACGTTTGCTTGTTACAAGATACCATCCTCCTTAAATCCGTAAGCTAAAGCTCGCGGTACACTTCGGCTAAACATTTACAAAAAATGTTTTTTTTACAAGCAAGTCTAACATTTTCGACTCTGACAATTATTTTTCCAAAAAATATTAACCGACATTTTGACTGAAATGCCAAACTTTAGGCTGACAAATTTACTGTTTTAGAAAGAATATTTGTCATAATGTAAGTTTTTTTCTTTTGCTCCTGACAGACTTCCGCAGACCGTTTCAAATTTTGAAATTTTCGGCACAAAAACCACCGAAATTCACCGAAAAAAATACTTTTTTAAAAATATTCGCAAAAAATTGAAATCACCGTGTTTTCTTACAAAATTTTCATAGATTTGCATTCGTGTAATGAATATAACCAAAATGTCAGTTTTTATGCTCCCTCCGCAATTTTCCAAGCTCATCTTTTTATTTTTTCTGTCGTTTTTGCCGACAAAAATTTTTGCGCAAGTTGATGCCGTGGCACACGCTGTAAAAGCCGAACAGTTTAAAAAAGTTAAAAACTACCGCGCAGCAATTCTCGAATATGACAAAGCGCACAAAGCCGCGCCGGACAAACATGAGTTTTTGGTCGAAAAAAGCAAATGCTTTTTTTTGTTAAAAGACCTCGATAATGCAGCTAACGCACTTGAAAAGGCAGTTTTGGTAAAAAATGATGAAACAGAATTATTGGTTTCATTGGCAAAAATATACGGGCAATTAGGCAACACCAATAAAACGATTGAATATTTACAAAAAGCCTTTCGCGCCGATAAAGATGATTTGCGCAAAAAAAAATACAAGGAGCAAATCATTAAAATTTTGCAAAATAAAAAAATGTATCACGAAGCAGACAGACATTTTGCGGAATATCTCGAAAAATTTCCGCAGGACGAGCAGTTTTGGCTTCTTGCCGCTCAAAATGCAAATTCGGCTAATCTTTTTTCAAAAGCTGTCAATTACGCTACTTTCCCGCTCGAAAAACAAAAAGACCCTTTCAACGCAGCTAAATTTCATTACGAAATTGCGCTTGCAAACTACAAAACAGAAAATTATTCAAAACTCCGTGAACACGTCGAAAAAGCTTCTTACGGGGCATACAAGCCCTTAGTTTTTAGGTTCACCGCCGAATATCAATGTACGATTGCGATGGTTTTTTTGAAACTTGCCGATTACGAAACCGCAAAAATATACCTGCAAAAAGCGCAAAAAATTCAAGAAAAATGTTCTAAAATCGCCGAAGTTATGTCACTCATTGCCGATTTGCAAAGCAACAAAGCTGCTCTCATCGAAACGCATCAAAAAGCGGCTTTGACTGAAAGTTCTGCACACAGGCGCACCGAACATTTGCTGAAAGTGGCGCAATTTTGCCTCGAAAACAAGCGCGATAAAGAGGCTTTGCAGGCGGCTGAAGAAGTGGTTAAAATTGCTCCGCTCAATTTTCACGCTTATTTTTTGAAAGCTGTTTCGTTAAAAAATCTAAAAAAAGAACAAGAGGCTTTGTTGCAACTCAAACAAATTGCCGACCTGCCCGAACTTTCCGCCGAGCAAAAATCCCTTTATTCTCTCCTCATCGCGCTTATTCACCGCGAAATCGGCGAAAAAGATGCGTCGGAAGCGTTTTTTGCGCGTGTCAGTGCCGCGCCCTATAGGTTTGCTGCCTGCGAAATTTCGGAAAAAAACAAAAATTCCGGCACGCATTAAATTTCGGTGCTTGCACAAAAAAAAAAATATGCTTAAATAGCGGGCAAAACCGAAACAACACTTTTACGATGAAAAAAGACAGCATATTAATCACCGGCGCGTGCGGTCAAATCGGCAGCGAACTGACGGTTTTATTGCGCGAAAAATACGGAAAAGACAAGGTAGTTGCTACCGACCTCGCGCCGCACAAAGCAGGAATCACGGACGGAATCTTCGAAAAACTTGATGTTCTCGACGCGGGAAGGTTCGAAGAGCTTATTCAAAAATACGAAATTACACAAATTTATCACCTTGCCGCAATTTTATCGGCGAAAGGTGAGCAGCAGCCCTTGCAAACTTGGCATATCAACATGGACAGTCTTTTGCAAATGTTTGAAATTGCCCGTAAAAACCATGTTGAGAAAATTTTTTGGCCGAGTTCGATTGCGGTTTTCAGTCGCGAAACACCCGCTCAAAACACGCCTCAGCATACATTCATGTACCCTTCGACCGTGTATGGCATCAGCAAACTTTCGGGTGAATATTGGTGCAAATATTATTTTGACCGCTACGGTTTGGATATTCGCAGCATTCGTTACCCCGGTATTATCAGCTATAAAACATTGCCGGGCGGCGGCACAACGGATTATGCCGTAGATATTTATTTCAAAGCAAAATCGGATAACTGTTATGAATGTTTTTTGAGCGAAAAGACTTATTTACCAATGATTTACATGCCGGACGCGCTGAGAGCGACCTTAGAATTAATGGAAGCACCGGCGGAAAAAGTCCGCATTCGGACTTCTTACAATTTGTCTGCGATGAGTTTTTCGCCGAAGGAAATTTCGGAGGCGATAAAAAAACATCAGCCTGATTTTGAAATTTCTTATCAACCTGACTTCAGGCAGGCAATAGCCGATTCTTGGCCTGACAGCATAGATGACAGTGCTGCGCGCGAAGATTGGGGTTGGAAACCCGAATTTGATTTGCCTAAAATGACAGCAGATATGTTGAAAAATATTTAGAATTTACACCCTTAGAGTTTCAAAAGCTCTGAGGGTGCAAATCGCTAAAATTAAACCAATTAACACCTAAAATTGTCCCTTGTCAAACCTTAAAAAGATGAAAAACATACTCATTATTTCATTTTTTTTCCTTTGTGTTTTAATTTTTGCCTTGTGGTTGTTTTCAAAAATTTCAGTAGAAACGCAGCGGGAATCGCTGCGGATAGCCAAAAATTTGCTTCTGCAATCAAAAACTAAAGCTGCGAGCAAATACCAAGATTGCCTCCACAGGTGTGATGTAAACGGCGTTGAAAGATGTATTTTTCCGCTTATCTTACAAAAAGAACTTGTCGTCGTCGAAAAGAAAACAGAGGCAATAAAATTCGCCGACAGTCTGTTGCACGTTCCCTTGAAAAAAGAAGCGAAAAATATTGAAAATGAGCCGATTATAGAGCAGAATGATACTTTTGATTTTGTAACAGATTTGGGAAAAAAAGACCAAAACGGACTTGATTATTTTGACGTAATTGTGAAGTCGGAACGAATAATGCTGAAAAATACTTACGGCTACGACTCGGCGGCTGTTGCTGCGGAAATTGAGCTTTTTTCAAAACTTTCAAGAGATGAATTTTACGTCAAATACTTTAACGCCTCTTATGGATTTTGTTCAAAAATTGATTTTCAAATCGGTTTATGTGCTGTTATGGCGCGTTTTTATGAAAATTTTGCCTTCTTTATTGAGCATTTAGTCAAAAACCCTGTCGTGCGCATCACGCCCCCTGTTCCGATTGAAGACATCTTTTAAATTTTATTTAGATGAAAAATACAAGTTTGTGGCTTTTCGTGTCTCTTATTTTAGTTTTTTTTTTACTATGGGTGCTGAGATTTTTCAATCAAAAAGAAGACCATCAAGAGGAAAAACTGATTGAATTTATTCGCACGAACATCAAAACAGCTTCGAGAAATAAAGTTGAAAGTGCACGCAGAGTGGAGCAAACAAGAAATGCGGATGATATGGCAATTTTACGTCGTTTTGAAAACTATGAAAAAAGGTTTAATAATTTAAAGCTACATTGGGATAAGAGACATGAAAAGTCATTTTCGGCGAAAGCTTTTGAAAGGGATTATTTTGTATTTGTTGAATTTTTAACAAAAAAGGACACTTTTGCCGCGAGTTTACACAAAAAAACTCATGCACCTGTCGGCAACAGCTTTATGCAAAAAATTTTGCCGCAACGTGAGGCGAATAAATTTTTTTTCCATGCTGCTTTTTTGTTTTTAAATACCACATATCATTTACAAAAATATTTTTATAAGGGTTATAATATGTGTGGAGGGAGGGACTTCAATGTATTACCTCCCCAAAATTCAAGTTGGAAAAGATATAATTTTGCCGTTCACGATATGCGCATACTTGCATATTCGCGTGTGTTTAAACCCTCAAAGGTTAGCTATACTGTCCTGACGGAAGGAAATCGTGCAAGGGTTGTAACTGATGTAACATTCGGTATAGACCAACATAAGGAGAATATTTATGAATTTATCTGTTTGAGTGTAAAACTCCCCGAAAAAGCAAGCCCTTACGCATTGTCAAATTTTACTTTTCAAAACGAAAAATCAAAAGTTTCGGTAGAGGAGCTGACGGATTTTCCGTTTGTGGAAGTTGAAGAAAAGCAAACCAAAATCAAAGATTGGGATGAATTTAATTATTTGAGTGTTAAGCACGAGGTGGACGAAAAGATATATGCTGAATTCAAATATCCTTCCGAATTCTATCATGAAGCGGAAAAATGGACAAACGGTAATTTGCATAAATTTCAGGTATTTGAATTAGAAAATGTGTGGCATATCAATCAAGCAGTGAGGTTTGCTTATGAGATTGATATTGAAAATGATGAATTTATTTTGCCAATTCCTAAGGATTTTGAAACGGAAAATGTCAGTATCGTTGTCAAAAACAATTAAAAGCAAAGCATAATGTTATCAACAGAGCCGACAAAAAAGGAAATTTCCGGGTATAAAACGACATATACTTTTAATAAACCCACTTCCGACATAAAGATTAACTTCGGAAATGAAAAACATGCTTATTTTGACAAAGAGGGCTTTTTTGCGGCTGATTTTTCTCCCGAAATTCCGCTCATAAAACGAAATTTGCCCTCTCATTTTGATATTGCCTTAGATATTTCGACAAGCTCGGAAAGTGATTTTCTGATTTGGGAAAGAGCTGCTTTGGAAATATTAGAACAAAACGAAGCACAAATTCAAACATTTTCTCTGATTTTTTTCAATATCGGGACGGATTTTGACCTTTCAAAAAGAATGATTAATAACGCCGAAAACAGAATCAAACTGCGCAAAATCTTGAAAAAAATTAAGTTTTTCGGCGGCAGCGACCTCAGCAATTTGTTCAAATCTATATCAAAATTGAAGAACAAAACAGAAGTTGAAGACGGGCTTTTGCTTTTCACCAATGGTTTTTCGAGTTGGGGCGATGATAATATTTTTTTGAGTATTCGACAAAACAAAGCTTATCACCAAATTTTTACTTTTTACTCGGCTGATAACGCAAAAATTGCCGTTTTGGAAAAAATCGCCGCTGAAAACAGAGGAACGAATTTTTACGTCAAAAATGTAAAAACTTGTCAGGCAGCCGGACGAAACATCGGTTATGAGGCTTTTTCTGTTGTTTTACCCAAAATTACGAGCGGTGAAATTCTTGTTTATGATTGCAAAAGAAGTGTTTATGCGGGTGAGAAAGTTCGTATTGTCGGTCGAATTGCCTCTTTATCAGATAATTATGAATTAGAAATTCAATTCAAAAACAACGACAAAACTCTTATGACTGCCGCAAAATTGAAAAAAACTGATTATCAAACCTTACCGCGCTTATTCGGTTTGGCGGTCAATGAACATTTGCGAATTGAGGAAGTCAAATACAAAAATTTGATAATTGAAAATGCAGAGGCGCATGCAATTGTCGGAAAGTATACTTTTTTTTATTTTGATAAAGACAATTTTTTCGGAGAAAAAAGGAAGTCAAAGCGCATTGAAACGGCAAATTTGGTCAATCGAATCAATCATTTTGAAATGAAAAGCGAAAAAGACGCTTTTAAAAATTGGCTTCATCAAGTTATTTACAGTAAATACCAAAATGTAAAATCTTTTGATAAGTTGCAAAATTCGTTTAGAAAAATGCCGGATTCTGCTTTTGTCATAAAACATAAGCCTAAAAAAATTATTTCACAAGCGAGCAGCGAGTTTAAAAAACTTACTCATCATCAGGCTTTACCCAATCCTTTGGGCTATTCATTTGAAAATTACGAAAAATCAGCTCGACTTTTTGAGGAAGCGCAAAAAAAACATTCAAAATTACAGTGGTTGTCAGGGTTGAGTTGGTTCCTTGAAAAAGACAACAATGACTTCGGCAATCTTACTTTTGCGGTTCGCGAGTGCCTCAAAATCGGCGAATTTCATGATGCTTGGCATTTATCCGTTCGTTTGATGACTCTTTATCCGAATGACGCTGTTTGTTACGAATTAGCCATTGAGGCGGCAAAAGGCATGAAGAATGCCCCTCTTGCCGAGGCGGTAGATTCGCTTCGCAATAATTTGCTGAGTTTGAAAAAACAATGATTCAAAAGCAAGCAAAGCTCGCGCTACAGAGTGTACCGCGAACTTTAGCTTGCGGATTTGGAGGAAGAAAATATCCTGCCACAAGCGAACGTAAGGTCGCAAGCTA
>JBPOJO010000588.1:0-2196 GCA_052033485.1 Bacteroidota bacterium
AATCGCAAAACTATGCGTGATTTTTACAGTGTCGTAAAAGGCAGTTCGGAGTTTATTCGCTTATTTTTTGTTACGGGTATTGCGCGTTTTTCACAAGTTTCGATTTTTTCGGATTTGAATAATTTGAACGATTTATCGGAAATTGATGATTACCACAATCTTTTGGGCTATACGCAAGGAGAGCTGACACAATATTTTTCTCCGCATCTGAATTTTATTGCCGAAGAAAAAAATATTTCTTTGGACGAATTGCTTGCACAGGTAAAAGAGTGGTACAACGGTTTTTCTTGGAACGGCAAAGACAGGGTCTATAATCCCTATTCGATTTTGCGTTTTTTGCAGGCAAGAAATTTTAAAAACTTTTGGTTTGCAAGCGGCACACCGAAATTTTTGATTGAGCTGTTGAAAAAAGAGGAAGTTTATGATATTTCGGACATTGAAGTTGACATTGCGGAGACCGAAAACATTGATATTGATAATTTGGGCTTGGTTACATTGTTTTTTCAAACGGGCTATTTGACCGTCAAAGAAAAGTCCGATGATGATATGTACACTTTGGTTTATCCGAATAAAGAGGTGGCGGAATCCATGCAAAAGCAAATTTTAGCCAATTATTCGGGAAAATTAAGCAATGTCAGTGTCGCCAAAAACATGGCAAAAGCGGTCAAAAACAATGATTTTCCCATGCTTGAAAGCAGTATCAACACGCTTTTTGCTTCCATTCCTCATCAAATTTTTGATGCAAGTCAGGAAAAATATTTCCATGCGATTTTATTTTTAGCCTTCAAATTATGCGGTTATCACATTCATTGTGAGGTTTCTACATCGCAGGGACGCGCCGATGCGGTGATGTTTTTCGATAAATGCATCTATATTTTTGAATTCAAATTGAACGAATCCGCGAAAGTTGCCGTGCAACAAATCCACGACAGAGGCTATTACAAACAATTTTTAGGACAAAACAAAGAAATTTACCTCATCGGAATCAATTTTTCGGGCGCGACGAAAAGCGTGGAGGAGTTGCTTGCGCAAAAATTGTAAAGTGAACTTTTTTGTGTATTTTTGCGAAAAAGAAATGAATATGAACACGAATGACGATTTACCCGTTCTCCCCGACGGCGAGCAAGATTTTAGCGTTTTGCGCGAAAACGGATATGTGTATGTTGACAAAACGCAATTTATTTATTCCTTAATTAGTGTTTGCAAGAAAACAGAAAAAACGTGCTCAACTCTTTCACAAAGCGGATTTTACAAGGAAAAAAGTGCGAAAGATTTCAAAATAAATATCGAAAAAGGTTTTTTTGTGATTTATTCCGTATATGGGAACGAAACAAGAGAATATTCGCATAAAATTTCCCCAACATGAAAAAGTTTTTTTCCCTTGTCATTTTCTTCCTGATAAACTTTATCGGTAA
Organism: Bacteroidota bacterium; assembly: GCA_052033485.1. Classification (GTDB taxonomy): domain Bacteria; phylum Bacteroidota; class Bacteroidia; order Cytophagales; family Bernardetiaceae; genus JBPOJO01. Next base: position 1,416 of record JBPOJO010000588.1, read on the forward strand.
CTTAGCAGCACAGCAAGGACTTCCTTTTGTTCCAATAGTAGACTTTGAACCTCCTTTCGAACATAAAAAGTTTGTATTGAAAGACAGTATTGTTTTGAGAGTAAAAAGTGAAAGTCGTTCGGGAAAAAGAATGTTAGGTTTTACCGTTCATTCAGGGAAGAAAAAAATTTATGAACGAAAAATATATTCTAACGAACTTATTTTCTTAGAAGGAGATAATTTATTGCTAACTGATTTAAATAAAATGACATCAGGTCATTTATTCTTGTATGACCGTCCTTATATAGTGATTGTTTTTCAAAAGGATGGGGCTTCACGGATTAAGACTCTTGCATTGATTTTTAGGGTATCAGAAAAATCTATGGAGTTAGTTTTTTCCGATGATATGCCTGCACTTTGCGCGTATTCAAAAAAACAAAATACTTTGTATGGAATTAATGGTAGTTGGACGACTAATAGAGAAGAAGGCTTAGATGTGAAAGTAAAAAAAGTTACACTAAATAAAAATAAGGCTACTGTTGACATAGGAAGCTGTTTTCTTCCCGCTAAATTTTGCGGTGAACTACAATTTGTATTCCATCTTAGCGGCGATTCGCCTGCTGAACATGCTAAGTTTTTTAAAGACTTAATAAATACAGGCTGCAGCATTTTCAAGTAATTCTAAAATACGACGAAGCGGGAACTCGGCTTACTTTTTCAATTTTCAGACCTGTTTTGGCGAGAAGCGTGTCGTCAAAAATTAGGGCGGTCGTTTTTTTTACCATATTTTCAATGTCGGGAC
>JBPOJO010000548.1:0-3921 GCA_052033485.1 Bacteroidota bacterium
TATTTTCTACAAAGATTTTATGCCTAACGGCATTATTTAAGTGTAATTAATTTTTCATGTACTTGCCCAATTTAGCGGAGTAATTTTGACAGAAATTGCAGAAAAAACGTTGTTAAAGCTCCGTTAAGAATTAGCAAAAAGGGTGTCGAAGAATTATGTTTGGTTTTAATTTTTCAAAAATGACTTTTCGGACACCCTCTACATATTTTTGTCTTTTTTCCAAAAATACTTAACTAAACAACATTTGTATCTAAAAGTGTATTGCAAGCGAATTGTTGAGGCGGCTCGCCGTTGCTTGTGCAGACACAAGGGACGCGAGCAGCAGACTGCGAAGATTGCAAAAAAATTCACCTGCACGGTTTAGAAAATAGTGCTGCAAAAAAAAGCAAGTTTTCCGAAGCTGTCATTTTTTAGTTTTATTTAGTACATTTTTGGTACAAAATTTGCAAAAACATTACATAACCAAATTTAAAAAAAATGTTCAAAAAATTTGCGGCTGATGCCTTAGGTTTAAGTGACATCGGAAAAATCATTCCCCCTTCGGATTTTGACAAAGTAGAATCTGACGACTACGTGCTTCATGAGGATAATGAAAAAATCTTTTTCCTTATCAAATCAAAGCAAGATGAATATTGCTTCACAAACAGAGCATTCATTCACGTAGACGGCAAAAGTGCTATCAATACGAAACGCACGCTGAGAAGATATGAATATTACAAAAATCCCATCTCCGGCGTAACGCTCGAAACGGCAGGAAACATTGACCTCGATGTTGAAATCAAATTTGCGATGGGCAGCAATGTTTTTTCTATTGATGTTGACAAAAAACAAATCAAAGAATTAAGCGATTTGTACAAAGCACTTTACTCTATTGCTATAGCAGTTTCTGACAACGATTCAGCTTACGGAAGGCGCATGGACAGTTTGCAACGCAGCATGTCGGTCGTCAGCGGAGGCAGAAACGAGGGAATGAGCAAACACGAGGAGTTTGAAAAAGTGAATGAGTACATTTACAATTGGTTGACCGAAACCAATAAAAGTTACGTCAAAAAAGATTTTTCGGACATTTTCTTAAAGTACATTAACAACTAAGTTTTGCAGAAGCGCGTGGAGAAATTCACGCGCTTTTATTTTTTAACGGGCATTCTTAAAATATACGACTTTCCTTTCGGAATAATCAGATTGTAATCATTCACTTCTAATGCGGGATTGAGCAATTTTAGCATTTTAAAGCTAATGCCTTTATCCTTAGCGAATTGCGGCAAATCTTCAATACTTTCCTTGATTTCTTCCGTCGTGTAGTCGTAAGCCGGAAATTTGTCTGCATCAGCCAAACAAAACCCAAACTGTTCCGGATTTTCCATGATAATTTTCAAAGAAAGAATCCGAAAAACATAGCGGGAAGTTTCGGGATTGAGGTACAAATCGTAGTAAGAGGCTTGCTTTTGATTTTCCATAGCTCTTTGCAAACCGTTCATGCCTCTGTTGTAAGAAGCGGCAACCGATGTCCAATTTCCAAATTTTTTGTAAGCATCAATAAAAAATTTTGCCGCCGCTGCCGTTGCGCGAAGCGGGTCTCTTCTTTCGTCGAGATTATCATTGACGGCTAATTTGTATTGAATTGCGGTTTCTTCCATAAATTGCCAATAGCCTAAGGCTTTTTTCGGCGACTGTGCATAAACGTCCAAATCACTTTCGGCAACAGCGAGATAAAAAAAATCAGTCGGAATGTTGTATTTTTGCAAAGTGTCCAAGACAGATTTTTTCCAACGATTTTCTTTTTTTAACAAATAAATCATTGCCGCGTGCCGATTCGCACTGACAATAATTTCCCTTTCCAACCTTTCACGAATATCATCATCTTCGGTCGGAACGGCTTCACCCGCAAAAGTCAAATTTTCGGGAATCTTAAAATCCGTTTGATAAGCCTGCTTATAAATGACGGTTTGCGTTTGCGGAGCAATCGTAAATTCTTGAGCGCAAGCCGTCAGCGCAAAAGAAAAAAGGAGGAAAACAGTCGGAATTCCCCCTTTTTTGAAGCAAAAAAAATAATTCATTAAAGTCCTCTTAATAAATAGGTTTCCAAAATAAACATTGCCGCACCCGCCGTGTAGCCGATGAACGAAAGCCATGAAATTCTTTTGAGATACCACATGAAGTCAATATTTTCCATACCCATCGCCGCAACACCTGCCGCAGAGCCGATAATTAAGCTGCTGCCGCCTGTTCCCGCACAATAAGCAACAAATTGCCAAATTGTGTGGTCGGTAGGATATGTTTCGAGCGAATACATGCCCATAGCCGCTGCAACCAAAGGAACGTTATCAATAACTGCGGAAAGAATCCCCAAAATGTAGCAAATAAGGTAATAATTTTTGACTGTTTCATCTAAAAATTGTGCTAATTTTGTTAAAATTCCTGCCGATTGCAAACTGCCTACCGCAAACAAAATACCCAAGAAAAATAATATACTCTGCACGTCTACTTTTTTCAAAACACCCGTTACCACCAAAGTAGATTTTTCACTGCTTGTTTTGCCTTTGTGCATCAACTCCGTAACCGCCCACATAACACCCAAAACCAACATGATGCCCATAAAAGGCGGCAAATGTGTTAAAGTTTTGAAAATCGGCACAAAAATCAAACCTAAAACGCCGATACTGAAAACTATTGCTTTTTCGGAAGAAGAAACATTTGCATGCCCATGTCCGTCGTGTGCGTCATGTCCGCTCGTAACCGGCTTTGCTTCCGCTTCTCCTTTGATAAATAAACTCGCCACAGCCACAGGAACAAGCAAACACACAAAACTTGCCAAAAACGTATTTTTCATAATCGAAAGTGCCGTAATTCGGTTACCAATCCAAAGCATTGTCGTAGTTACGTCCCCGATTGGCGACCACGCGCCCCCTGCATTTGCCGCAATAACGACCATACTGACAAAAAACAAACGCGATTCGCGGTCATGCACAAGTTTTCTGATGACCGACACCATCACGATAGTCGTTGCCAAGTTGTCCAAAACAGAAGACAAGAAAAAGGTCAAAAGGGAAATAATCCATAAAAGCGTTTTTTTGTTTCTTGTCGTAATTTTTTCAGTCAAAATTGAAAATCCGTTGTGGGAGTCTATCAATTCGACAACCGTCATCGCACCGAGAAGAAAGAACAAAATTTGTCCGATTTCGGAAATATGTTCATGTAAATGATGCGTAACCTCATGAATGTCATAAGAGCTGACCGCCAAAACCGTCCATGTTAAAACGCCGATAGTCAGCGCGGGAGCGGATTTATCAATGTGAATAGAATGTTCGAATGCGATAGCCAAATAGCCTATCACAAAAATTGCAATCATGATTGCTTCCATCTGAGTAGATTTATGCTGATGTTGATTTTTCGCCTGCGCGTAAAAATATTGAGCTTGTTAAATTTCGCGCTAAATTAGAGGCTTGTTTTGAAAAAAACTATTTTTTTGTCGAAAAAATATTTTTTCCTTTTTTTTTAATATTTACGATGCAGAAATTAATTATTAACTGTCTGACATTTAAGTATTTGTAAATATTTTTTAAAAAAATTATGAAAGTAACGAAATTCCGCAATGCTAAAAACAGGCTGTTCAAAATTTACAAAACTTAACACTCTTTTTTCGGCAAATCTTGACGGAAAAACAGCAAACAAAGCCGTGAAATAATGCGGGGTACGCCCTTTGATGCAGCTTTGCCGCTTTTTGAATTTTTTAACTGTCAAGAGTTCGTCCCTGACAGGTCATATTTTTGTCTTATTCTTTCAAAATAAGTTTTTGTTCAAATTGGTTAAACCCATCACAAAAAAGACTATTGAAAAAAAATCTGACCGCCGTTGTTTGTGTCCCCACAAACGACTTGCAGTGAAAATGAAAAAGTCGCTTGTGAGGACACAAGCGACGGC
>JBPOJO010000521.1:0-2217 GCA_052033485.1 Bacteroidota bacterium
TGGTTTTTTCTAAAACAAGAATGTAATGAAAATCGAACTACACGATAAAAAACATTACTCTTTTCAGTGCTTAGATATGTCCCGATGTGAATTTAATTTATGGGACGGTGTAAGTGAAACAGAAAAGAATTTGTTTGATGCCATTGAAAATAAAGAAATTTTTTTACTTTATTTTGGACACAAACTGCAAAAAAGTAAATCTATAAGTGACTATCAAAACCTTTTTGAAAAGTTAGGTTTTGGCGAAATAGAAATTACAATGAATTATATCGCAAATTTGCAGCTTACTTTTTATGCCGCAAATCTTTCGGAAAAACAATATTTAACACTTAAAACAAAAACATGGACAAGCTCAAACAAGCTGCTCAAAACTTAATCAAATTAGGATTAAAAATCGAAAGGGATTTAATCTTATTTGATACGGAAACAACGGGTGTAAGTACGGAAAAAGACCGTATTGTGCAAATTGCCGTTGTTAAAGTCAAAACAAACGGTGAAATTGAAACAAAGGAGTTGTTAATCAATCCTACTGTTCCTATTCCACAAGAAGCCTCCGACGTGCATGGCATAACCGATGAAATGGTAGCAGATAAACCTACATTCAATCGTTTGGCTAAAAGCATGGCAGCGTACTTTGAAGGCTGCGATATTGCGGGCTATAATTCGGATAACTTCGATATTCCTATTATGTCTGCTGAAATGGAACGTTGTGGAATAGACTTTCCAAATCCTAATTATGAGTATTCTTTGATTGATATGCTCAAAATTGAACGACTTGTAAATTCACACAAACTTACATCTGCTTACGAACGCTATTTTGGCGAAACGTTTGATAATGCGCATGATGCTATGAATGACGTTGTTGCTACTTTTGAAGTATTTTCAAAACAATACGAAAATCCTTTAATCGCTAATTTGAGCGTAAAAGAAATTGACGAATTATGTCAAGGCAACAACAAAAGATTTGATATTGCGGGCAAAATGTCTATCAATGCTGACGGCGATGTAGTTTGGAATTTTGGCAAAAATATAGGTAAGCCTGTACAAAGCGATTTAAGCTATTGCGAGTGGTTTTTAGCTCCGAAACAAGAGTTTCCAAAAGAGAGCAAGACAAAACTCAAAAATCATTTATATAACCTAAAACCCGCAAAATAATGAAAACTTACGTCTTAATGGTTTCGCAAAAATTTCCCGTACATCACAAACTTGCGGGGCAAAACACTTTTTTCCCCGATAAAATAAAGGAAAAAACAAAAATTCATACAATAAGAGCCAACTTTGATTTATGGAAAAAAAGAATAGAAACAATAAATCAAGGCAAAGCAATGTTGTCGGTTCGTGTTTGGGAGGGGCTGCCATACAAAAGCAAACAAATTGAAATTGCTACTTTGTTTAAAGTAGCAATTGAAAAATTAGAAAACCCAAGAGATTTTGTTTCTGCAAATATTAGCGGCGAAAAAATTAATTGGGAATTAATTGCACAAAACGATGGTCTGTCTTTTGAAGACTTTTGTGAATGGTTTCGTAATGCAAAAAACGAACCGATGGCGGTTATACAATTTACAGATTTTCTTTACTCAAAACAGCAAAATAATGAGCTTTAAAGAAATTAAGCAAGAAATTTTAGAACTTAAAAACGACTTGCAAAAATACACAATTGGAACGGCGGCTTACTTTGCAGTTTCATCTCGCATTGAATTACTTGAAAATGACCTTAAAAAATATGAAAAAAGCATTAACAAATACCGTATCTTACCAACAAAGTAGATACTTAATAGGCATCGACGTAGGAACTAATACGGGAGTTGCTATTTGGGATAGGGCTGAAAAAAAGTTTTTGTTTATAAAAACACTAACTTTGCATTTAGCGTTTGACAAAATAAAAGAGTTTAGCTCGCAGTACAAAGGACAAGTAACAGTTTTTGTTGAAAATCCAAACACTTTTATACCATTCAAACAAAACGGCTCAAAAGAAAATATTGCAAAAATTAATGCAAAAAAACAAGGCGCGGGCAGTGTAAAAAGGGACTTTGCAGCATGGGAGGAATTATTGGAATATTACAAAATTCCTTATATTCCTACAAAGGTGCAGGGCAGCATAAAAAAAATGACTGCAACGGACTTTAAGAATATAACACAGGTTTCTGAACAAACATCTGAACATGCTCGCGATGCGGCAATGATTGTTTTTGGTAGATAGCTTAACTTTGTTTTTGC
>JBPOJO010000114.1:0-3653 GCA_052033485.1 Bacteroidota bacterium
ATTTTCTACCAATATTCAACGCCTAAAGGCGTAATTTGTGCCGTTAGGCACTTTATATTGGTAGAAAATTTGAAATAAATTTTCGGAAATGTCCCGTTAGGGACTAAATATTTTTGTCCATGATTTGCTAAACCCTTAACTAAACACCATTGCCCTTAGGGTGTGTTTTTTTACTCAATGCGCATCTGACCAATTATCCCCAAAGCCGTATTCTACTTCCAAAGGCACTTCCCACGCGACGACGTTTTGCATTTTTTCTTTCACTAATTCCGCCACGATTTCTTTTTCCTCCTTCCAAACATCAAAAACCAATTCGTCATGCACTTGCAAAATCATTTTTGAGCGCAAATTTTTCTCTTCCAAAATACGCTCAATTTGAATCATGGCTTTTTTGATAATATCCGCCGCCGTGCCTTGTATGGCGCGTTGATGGCGTTTCTTTCCGCAAAACCCTGCTGAGAAGCATTTCGCGAATTGATGTCGCGAATGTAGCGACGGCGACCAAAGAATGTTTCGACAAATTCTTTTTCGCGTGCAAAATTGATAACATCGTCCATATATTGCTTTACGGCAGGAAATTCTTCAAAATATGCCCGAATGATTTCACCCGCTTCCGCTCGCGGAATACGCAAACGCTCGGACAATCCGTGTGCAGAAATGCCGTAAATGATGCCGAAATTGGCTGTTTTGGCTTTTCTGCGCATGTCGGGCGTAACGTCTTGCAATTCTTTTTTGAAAATTTTGGCGGCTGTTGCGGTGTGAATGTCGCGCCCCTCTTTAAACGCCGTTATCATTGCCGCATCTTTGCTGAATTGCGCCATGATGCGCAGCTCAATTTGCGAATAATCGGCAGAAAGCAGCGTAAATTCGGGAGAACGAGGCACAAAAGCACGCCTGATTTCGCGCCCGCGTTCGGTGCGAATGGGAATATTTTGCAAATTCGGACTGACGGAGCTCAAACGCCCCGTTGCCGCAACGGTTTGATTGTAAGAGGTGTGAATTAAGCCGTCTTTCGGACTGATAAGCTCCGGAAGCGCGTCTGCGTAAGTAGATTTCAGCTTTTGCAACTCTCTGAAATTCAAAATTTCGGCGATAACCGGGTGTTTATGTTCAAGTTTTGACAAAACTTCCTCACCCGTAGCATATTGTTTGGTTTTTGAAGTTCTTTTTGCCGAAGGGTCAAGTTTCATTTTTTCAAACAACACTTCACCGAGCTGCTTCGGAGAGGCAATGTTAAATTCTTCACCGGCAAAACGATAGATATTTTTTTCACTTTCCGCAACTTCTTTTTCAAGCTCGGCGGAAAAATTTTTCAAGGCTTGTGTATCAATTTTGACTCCGTTGGCAGATATTTTTGCCAAAACTTTCATTAAAGGCATTTCTGTTTGCTCAAAAAGTTCTTCGTGTCCGCGATTTTTAATAATATTTTCAAAAATTAAAAACAATTGCAGTGTAATGTCAGCGTCTTCACAGGCGTAATCGGCAAGAAGATTTTTTTCGACATCGCGCATATTGCCCTGATTTTTGCCTTTTTTTCCGATTAAATCTTCGATGGGAACAGGCAGGTAGGACAAATATTTTTCGGCAAGTTCGTCCATGCCATGCCTTTGGTCGGGTTCAATCAAATAATGCGCAATCATGGTGTCGAAAAGTTCGCCTGCAAGTTCGATTCCGTAATTTTGCAAAACCATGTAGTCGTATTTGATGTTTTGACCAATTTTTTTAATGTTTTTATTTTCAAAAAGATTTTTAAAACGGGCTGCCAAAATGCCCGCTGCCGTTTTTTCGTTCGGAAAAATGACAAAGTACGCCTCATGCGGCACAAGGGCAAAAGAAATTCCGACTAATTCGGCATCAAAAGTATTGAGGTCGGTCGTTTCGGTGTCAAAGCAAAAATAGGGCTGCGCGGCAAGCAAGGACAAAAGTTCGTCAATATCAGCATCGTTTTCGACAAGGTGATAGCGATGATGGGTGTTGTAGAGGCCATTTTTGGCAGTTTCAAGGGATTTTTCAGCCTCATTTTCCTCACTTTCGGGCAATATTGTTTGCGTTTTTCCGGTCGGCTGCGGTACGGCTGCGCCGAAAAGGTCTTGGGAGCTTGTTTTTTTCTCTTCTCCGAAAATTCTTTTTGAAAACGATTTGAATTCGAGTTCATCAAAAAGTTGTCGAAGCTGCGGAGTGGCAAAGTTTTCCAAGCGCAAATTTTCTTCCTTAAAATCTATCGGCACATGGATTTCAATGGTCGCTAATCTTTTGGAAAGAAGGGCTTGTTCGGCAAATTTTTCGACATTTTCTTTTTGTTTTCCCTTCAATTTGTCGGTATTTTTCAACAAATTTTCTACGGTTTTAAATTCCTTGATGAGGCTGATAGCCGTTTTTTCGCCGATGCCGGGAATGCCGGGAATATTGTCGGAGGCATCGCCTTGCAAGCCCAAAATATCGCGCACTTGGTCGGGATTGTCAATTTCCCAACGTTTGCAAACTTCGGGAATTCCCCAAATTTCGGTTTCACTTCTGCCGGCGTAAGGCAATTTGTAGAGAAAAATATTTTCCTCAACTAATTGAGCGTAATCTTTGTCAATCGTAACCATAAAAACCTCAAATTCGTCTTTGGGAGCGCGTTTTGCAATTGTTCCGACAAGGTCGTCAGCCTCAAAACCGTCGAGCGTAATTATCGGAATATCCATGGCTTTGAGGATATTGAGCACATAAGGCACGGCAATTTCGATAGCTTCGGGTTGTTCTTGCCGATGCGCTTTGTATTGCTCAAACTCTTCATGCCTAAAAGTGGGCGATTTGCTGTCGAAAGCAACGGCAAGATGAGAGGGTTTTTCTTTTTTGATAACATCAAAAAGAGTGTTGCAAAAGCCCAAAATTGCGCCCGTATCCAAACCTTTGGTCGTTAAGCGCGGATTTTTTGAAAAAGCAAAATGGGCGCGATAAATTATCGCAAAAGCATCTAACAGGAAAAGTTTTTTTTTCATTACTGAATAATCGTGTGAAAGATAAAGTTTTTGGTAAAAAATCAATATTGAGTAACATTTTTTGTCAGGCATGTTCATAAAAAAGAGTACCACAAAAAGTCTAAACTGTGTTGTAAAAAAAACTAAACTTATGGCAGCCTTTCAAAAAACAAAATTGCGGAATTATATTCAAAACTGCAAACGGTGCTGTAAGAATTTCGGGATAATCGCGAAAAAGGACACGAATTAGCCAACAAGGTTTTACAATTCACTGACAAATCGGAAAACTTTCAATTTTTAGCAGCACGATTTTTTAAATCCTGCTTTCGCCCTTGTTTTGTGTCTTCACAAACGACCTCATGATGCAATGTTTTTTTGATGTTTGTGATGACACAAGCGACGGCACAAAGTATTGCAAGCATCTTGCTTGCTTCATCAAAAACAAACTTGTGTGCAAGATGCTCACAATACGCTGCTCAAAAAAATCAGCTTTAATTTCTTATGAACATGCCGCGTTTTTTTCTTTGACTTCCTAAATCACTCAATATTTTATGCACTTTGAAAAGATGCTTAATGAATAAAATTGCTTTTTTGGTTAAATAAAATATGATTTTGTTTTGAATACTAAGGTTTTAGACTTATTAAATTTGGCTTATTTTTGAAAAAATAATACATTATTCCGCAATACCT
>JBPOJO010000481.1:0-4447 GCA_052033485.1 Bacteroidota bacterium
ATTTTGTTGCAGTGCCTGTTCAGAGAATTGAAGAATTAAAGGGTGGGCTTGTTTGCTTCCGATAATGGTCAGTAACTTAGCCACTAATTCTGATAACTTTCTGTCATTCAATAGAATATGAGGATTCAGGTTGATAATTAATTTTGTTTTGTTGAATTTTTTTGTTTTTATTAACACTCCAAGTAGAATGAAAAAAATTTTTTACTTACTCATTTTTACAGTCTTTTTTGCATTCGAAAAAGGCTTTTCACAGGATTTGCAACTTTCACAATTCAATTCGAATGCCCTTCTCCTCAATCCCGCATTTACCGGCTCAACCGGCGGCGGCAGGGCAGCGATTTTTTGGAGAAATCAATGGCCGCAATTAGAGGCACGCTTTCAATCTTACGGCTTTGCTTTTGACTATCATTTTTCCGAGTTCAGAAGCTCTTTCGGCATTATTGCGAAAGCCGATGAAGCAGGCGTTGTTTCGGGGCAAGCCTACAAGAAAAATGAAATCGGACTCTCTTATGCTTTTGCGATTCCGATAAATGAAACGACTGTTTTGCAACCCGGTTTGCAAGCGAGCTACACAATGAGCAATTTGAATTATGCCGATTTGCTCTTTCCCGACCAACTTTCTAACACAGGACCGACGGGCAAACCTACTCGGGAAAACTTTCCGACGGCAAGCATTCGCTACTTCGATGTGGCGACGGGCTTAACACTCTTGGCTAAAAACTTTTGGTTCGGCGTTTCGGTGCATCACCTTGCAAGACCGAATGTTTCATTTCTCGACGGAGAATCGAAGATGTCTATGTTAATTTCCTCGCATGTAGGCTACAGACACTCATTTGCGGATTTTTCTTCGACACAAGACAGGAGCATTATGCCGATGTTAGTGTACAGAAGGCAAGGGCAATCGCAACAAATTCAGGTCGGTTCGATGTTGAATTATGAGCCTTTGGTTTTCGGTTTATTTTACCGCGGCATGCCTTTTGTGAAATTCAATGATATTCCGCAAAATGATTCATTTGTGCTTGTCGGCGGCTTAAAATACGGCACGCTGAACTTTACGTACAGCTACGATTTTGCGATGTCAGACCTTTCGCGCTACAAAGCGGGGGCACATGAGCTTTCCCTTGTCTTCACTTTCGGCTCTGAAAATGTGTATTGTCCCGACCCTTACGGTATGTACCAAAAACGCACAAGCAGACGCGGCAGATGGTAAAATTATTTTTGGAAAATTGATTTTGGAAAATATCAAATTGTGAATGAGGCTGTCCGGAAAGTTCAGCCTCTTTTTTTTGGATTATAGCATTAATCGTAATTGCCGTAAGTCCGCTTTTATTCACAAATAAGCTATTGTTTGTTCGATTAATTTAAAAATATTAAGTATTTGTTCAAAATTATTCCCTTTTGAGTGATAAAAGCGTAGCAGAACGAAGGGCAAATTCCAATTCGCTTGCACGATTTGGGAAAATCGTGCTACAAAAAAAATTATCACACGAAAAGGAATTAATATTGGGCAAAAAAAGGCGAAAATATTTAGTCCCTTTCGGGACATTGGGTAATAAAAGATGTCAGTTTTCTACCAACATAAAGTGCCTATCGGCACAAATTACGCCTTTAGGCGTTGAATATTGGTAGAAAATATTTCACCTTCTTTTTGTTGTTCCGTTAGGAACTTTATATTTTATCCCCTTTCGGGTATTCGACTGCACGATTTTGAAAATTCCTACTGCAAAAAAATACGACATTATCACACGAAAAGGAATAATTGTGAAAATAAATCTTACCGCCGTAGTTTGTATCTCCACAAACGACTTGCAGTGCAAATGAAAAAAATATTGGGATTAATTTTTTTATAGGGGTTTAAAATTTTCCCAACGAGCTTAACGACTGATATTTTTGAAATATTTGACCTCAAAGGCTCGCCAAAAAAAAAACTATAAGACTTGCCACTTCTCAAATTTTCCTGCGTTGCATTGAGTATCCTTCAATGCGTCCGGAAGTTTTTAAAAAAAACTTGTGTTTTCTGAAAAATTATCGGCAACAGGCAAGCCTGAAAGCGATGAAATATTTTTAGTTAAAAACACATTTGTAATTTTTTTTGCTCATTTCGCTTTGTTACTGCAAATTTGTCATGGGAAAAGTGGATTAGGTTAGTGTTTTTCTTTTCCAAAATTTTATTCTGCTTTTTTGTTTTAGATTTTAGCTAACAAAAATATTCGCACTTTTTTTTAGATACAAAAAATTTCCCACATATTGTCAATCAAACAAAATAAAAAAAACAGCCAAAATATCGGTAAAAATGAAGTTTATTTGTCGTTAAGTGCACCGTGTATCGGGAACTGAGCTGAAAAAAATTCAGCAAGAAAGCTATTCCGCACGGCGCACTTCGCTTAAATTGACCTTTTTTTGACAGAAATTTAATTATTTTGTCAAAACGAATCCTAAATGCGTTTTTCGGACAAAATACTCTTTGTTTTCCCATTCAACAGTTTGCCAAATATCAATGTTTTTACCGACTGTTACCCTGCTGCCTTTCGGAAGAAGCCCGACGACATTGCTTGCGGCTGCGGGTGACGAAAACAATAGGCTGTTGTCGTTTATTACAACGGCATAAGGTTTTCGAATGTCAACATTCAATATGAAGAGCAAGGCGAGCGAAAAAAGAGCGGTTGCGCTGATGTAATAATTTGTGCGGTTAAATTTTCGCTTTTTTATTCTGTCAAAAAGCCAAAAACAAAGACCGCCTAAACTCAAAATAAGTGCACTTAAAAAATAGACCCTAAAACTTGTGTAAATTTCTGCGAAAAAAGCCGCATCACCGAAACTATAGCCGGGCAGATTGTTTTTTTGAGCAAGTCCGACTAAGTAACTTTGTGCTTGCTTATTTTTGGTCAGCTCATAAAACAAAGAGAGATAAAACAGTGCTTTCGCTTCATCTTTTTCAATTTTCTCGGCAATGAAGGCTAATTTAACCAAACTTTGCTCTGAAATTTTTTTCTCCTTGTGTCGAATTTCTTCGTACAAGTCGCGCGCTTTTTCATATTTTCGCTCAGAAAACAACTTATCGGCGCGCGCCAATTTTTCCTCTGTTTGTGCAAAAATCACCGTTGAAACGGTAGAAAACAAGGAAATGAAAAAAAAATAATAAAAATTTCGACAAATGTTTTGCATATTAAAAAATAGTTCGTAGTTTTGCATCGCAATTAAGGGATTTGCCGAATAAAAAGCAAATTTTTAGATTCCGTAGCTCAGCTGGTAGAGCACAACACTTTTAATGTTGGGGTCCCGGGTTCGAACCCCGGCGGGATCACAAAAAGCCTTGATGAAAGTCAAGGCTTTTTTGTTATTTTTAGTCTTTGGAGAAATTATTCCCTTTTTAGTGATAAAAACGTATTTTAAATTATTCCCTTTTTAGTGATAGAACCGCAGTAAAATCCAATTCACCTGCACGATTTTGGAAAATCGTACTACAAAGATGTACGAAATTATCATACGAAAGGGAATAAGTATTTGTTCAAATTTAATTGTGAAAATAAATCTGACCGTCGTTGTTTGTGTCCCCACAAACGACTTACAGTGCAAATGAAAAAGTCGCTTGTGAGGACACAAGAGACGGCGGGAAGTCAAGACTTTTTTTATTTTTTGAGAATTTATTTGTTAATGTCGAATTTATTTGATTTGCAAAACACTAAACACATGACAAAATTAAACATTTTAACATTTATTTCGGCACTGTTTTTTATGACTTCGTGTCGCCCGATGCCTCAAAAAACGGGTAAAAACGCTGATTTATTAGGAGCTTGGGACTTAAAAGAGACGCAATTTGTCATGTCGGACACTACTCATAAATATAAACCGGCGCAAAAAGGGCTTCTGATATTCACTCCAACACACTATTCAATCATGTGGGTTACGACGAAAAGTCCTCGCCAAGCCTTTCAAATTCTTGCAAAGCCGACCGATGAAGAGGCGATTGCGGGATTCAAAAGCATTGCATTTAATTCGGGAACGTATCATTTTACCGATAAAACATTAGAAACCAAAGCCGAGATTGCGAAAGTACCCGGTTTTGAGGGCGGCAAGCAAATTTATGAAGTGTCATTTTCCGGCAATCAGTTGATAATGAGCATGAAAGACGAAATTTACCCGAACGGAACAAAGCCGGATTGGGTTGGCAAAATGTCAATTCGTTTAATTTGGGAGAAAGCAAAATAGCGGAGAAGACTTAATTTATTGCCTGCTGTTTTTTTTGAATATTTTTTTTTGAAAAACTTTTTTTATCAAAAAATGATTAATATTGCGGTTTAATGAGTGTTTTTATGCAATCTTGGGCATAAAATTTGGGAATTGAAATCGAAAAAAAGTGTCAAATATAGTTTTAAAAGCCGAAAATATTTCAAAACAATACCGACTCGGGCTTGTCGGTACGGGAACTTTGCGCGATGATTGGGCA
>JBPOJO010000451.1:0-5887 GCA_052033485.1 Bacteroidota bacterium
ATCAGTGGAATTATCACGTATCCGCTCATTTATCACGAGCAAATTTGCGGCGTTATCGAGCTGTTATTTTGCAAACCACCTCACCATCGCGCCGCCGAATTGCTCAAAAGGCTGAATTTGAATATCGCGGCGAATTTGAGTATTTTGCTCAAAGAAGACGAGCTTAAAAAGCAAAATGCCGAACTCGAACGTGCGATGCAGGAGTTGCGCGTTACGCAATCACAACTTGTGCAATCCGAAAAAATGTCCTCCATCGGGCAGCTCACTGCCGGAATTGCCCACGAAATCAATAATCCGATAAATTTTGTCTATGCCGGTGTCGGTGCATTGAAAAATACGATTACCGACCTTTTTGAAATTCTTGATGCTTTTGACGCGCTTAACAGTGAATTTGACAAAGAAAATTATCAAAAAGCACTTGCCGATATTAACAAATTGAAAAAAGACTTAATGTACCGCGAGTTACGCGAGGATTTAGTTTCTATCGTTGCCGACATTAAGGAGGGTGCGAATCGCACGGCGGAAATAGTCAAAGGTTTGCGCAATTTTTCGCGCAATGATGATGAGGTCTTAAAAGCTGCCAAAATTTCGGAATTGATTGATTCCACTTTGATTTTGCTCAAAAGTCAGTTAAAAAATCGCATTCAAATACAACTCAATTACGACGCGAATCTTGATGCGATAAATTGTTTTCCGGGAAAATTAGGGCAAGTTTTCATGAATTTGATTGTCAATGCTATACAAGCAATACCGGAAGGAGAAGGAAATATTTACATTTCGACCGAAAACACGCCCGAATTTGCCCTTGTACGAATACGTGACACAGGCACGGGAATGCCTGAGGAGGTTAAAAAACGCATTTTTGAGCCGTTTTTTACCACAAAAGATGTCGGTTCGGGCACGGGTTTAGGTTTGTCCATCACCTATGCCATCATTGTTGATAAACACAAAGGAAATATCGAAGTCAACTCAAAAGCAGGTGAAGGAACAGAGTTTGTTCTTAAAATTCCTAAAAATTTGTAGTTTTTTTTGTGTAAAAAACAGTCTGACAGCTCAAAATCAAATCATTTTTAAGAAAAACTTGCAAAATACTTATTTTCATGCGTACTTGCAGGGCTTGTACGATTGTTGACATTTAATTCGCTTTCAAAGTAACAGCATTATGAAACTAAAGTCTATTTCTTTTGAAAACTATAAGGCTTTTAAGAGGAGGTCTCCGAACCGGAACAAATTTTACTCAAAATTGCTAAAATCATCTAAGCCATGAACGATAAAATATATGTAAAACCCGACAAATTTCGATTGATAAATTTACTCGCCGAAGTCGCTGAAGGCAAAATACAAATTCCCTTATTTCAAAGAGATTTTGTTTGGGAAAGTAAACAAGTCAAAGATTTATTCGACAGCATAGCCAAAGGTTATCCTATCGGCAGTCTTTTGTTTTGGAATCCTGATGAAAAATATCCTGTCAAATCACAAATTGGTGCCTATAACGTGAGTCCGAAAGAGAAAAATTTTACTTATGTTTTGGACGGTTCGCAACGCATCACAACATTGTTTAATGTTTTAGCTAATCCTAAAAATCTGCAACTTGCCGATAGAGAACTTTTGAAAAAAAGGTTTACAGTCTTTTATGACCTCAAAAAAAGAGAATTTATTACCATAAAAAGCTCAAAAGATAAAAAGTATCATTATATCAGTTTATTTCAAATTGTGGATACTTACGAATTTTTGGATTTTATGAGGGAAATCGAAATGCAAAGTTTTGATAAAGATGAAAATCGTGTATTGATTGATAATGCAAAAGCCCTCACTAAAATTTTTTATGATTACGAAATTCCTTATGTCGAAATCAAAGGCGGTAATATCAAAAGTGCCGTAGAAATTTTTTCGCGGGTAAACTCAACCGGAACCGAAATTTCTGAAGATTTTATGCTTTCTGCTCGCAGTTATAACGTTAATTCTGATTTTATTTTTCGCGAGGAAATTTCCAAATTTTTGACAAGCTTACAAAAATACAATTTTGAAAATTTATCAAGGGACACGATTCTAAATTGCATTTCTAATGCTAAAGATAAAATTTATTTCGAGATAAAAACCGAAGACCTTTTAGACAACTTAGCGGAAATGACAATAAATGCTTTTGAGCAAATCGAAAAAGCGGTCAAATTTTTATATGAAAGGCTACATGTGCTTCATGCTAAACTTTTGCCTTATCCTACCCAATTGATTTTTTTGGCTAATTTTTTTAGGTTAAACCCTCATCCGAGGGAAGAACAGTTGAAAAAATTGGAAGATTGGTTTTGGATTACGACCTACTCCAATTATTTTACGCTTTATTCATTGAGCCAACAAAGGTCTGCGCATAATATTTTTTGTGAATTTGCAAAAGAAAAGCATGATAACGGCATTTTTGTTCTGAATGACAAGTTTAATGTAGCTGAATTCCCCAAAAAATTAGATTTCACCGGTGTAAGAACCAAAGCATTGCAGCTTTTTTTGCTCAATTCTGTTTTAAAAAATAAAGAATTACAATTTTATGAAACGGTAAAAGAGTTTGTTATTTTTGAAAAAGAGGGTAAAAGACCGGCTAATATGCTGCTCCGTTTAAGCTCTGAATTTGAAGTTGATAAATCAAAAAAAGACACGGGAGCATTTATTTCAAAAAATGAAACTGTTTTTTTACAAGATTATTTTATCAATGAAAAAATCAAAATACTTTTTGAGCAAAATATGACGAGTGAGTTTTTACAAGAACGTGATAAATTAATTTCAGAAGCCGAAAGTCAATTCATCAATACTTTTAATGAATTTTTGGACTGCGAGTAAATTCCTGCAAAACTGTTTTTTATGAAAAAAACTGCCGCTCCGAAAAATCCGAAGCGGCAGTCAGAAAATCAAAAAATGTACCTGTCAAAAATCAGCGCACAGTGCGAATTTTGGCAATTTGGTCTATACGCTTCATTGCCATTTCAATCGCCACTTCTTGCGGATTTTTGTTTTCGCCAAAACTTGTTGCGATAAGTTGTGTAGTCGTATCGTAAATTTTGTTCGTGTGTTCCTGTGACCAAGAACGGGGTAATTTGTGAATTTCTGAATAAACATTGATAACGCCGCCGGCATTAATCAAAAAGTCAGGGACGTAAATAATTCCGCGACTCAAACATTCGTTGCCGTGAATTTTTTCGTCTTTTAATTGGTTATTTGCCGCTCCCGCAATGACTTGACATTTCAAACGCGAAATTGTTGCGTCGTTTATTGTCGCGCCGAGTGCGCAAGGAGCATAAATATCAATGTCCAAGTCGTAAATTTTGTCGTCAGCCGGAACAACTTGAATATTCGGATATTTGTCCGTCAATGCTTTGATGTTCGGCTCAAAAATATCGCAAATGATTACTTTTGCGTTCTCTTTCATCAAGTGGTCAACGAGGTATCCGCCTACGTGCCCGACCCCTTGAACAAGCACTTTTTTGCCTTCGAGACTGTCATTTCCGAACGCTTTTTTTGCCGCCGCTTTCATGCCGACATATACGCCGAGTGCCGTGAAAGGAGACGGGTCTCCGCTGCCGCCGCGACTTTCCGCAATGCCGGTAACGTGCTCGGTTTCCATGTTGATATAATCCATATCGGCAGTTCCCATACCGACATCTTCCGCCGTGATGTATTTGCCGCCTAAGCTATTGACGAATTTGCCGAAACGACGCAAAAATGCTTCATTTTTGTCCGTGCGGGCATTTCCGATGATAACCGCTTTGCCGCCGCCGAGATTCAAACCTGCCAAAGCATTTTTGAACGTCATACCGCGTGAAAGACGCAAAACGTCGTTCAGCGCGTCCGCTTCATTAGCATACGACCACATACGAGTACCGCCGAGTGCGGGACCGCAAACGGTGTTGTGAATGCCTATGATAGATTTTAAGCCCGTAGCCGCGTCGTAGCAAAATACGACCTGCTCATGACCCATTTTTTCAATTTGTTCGAAAACCGAAACCGGTTTTGCTTGTACCGCCTCTTGTAGCATAATTTTAATGTGTAAAACTGTGTAAATTAGTTAGGATTGCACAAATATAAATTTTTTTTCACAAAATACAAATTTTTTTTTACTTTTATTTCGTATGTACAATGTTTTAAAAAGATGATTTTATTTTGCTTATCGGAGCATTTTTGAAATATAATTTTACTTTTGTTTGCTTTTGTTGAATTTCATTCCTTAAAAACAAGAATTAAATTTTAAAAAAAAATTTTTTTATTTTTTGAAATAATTTAACCAAATTGTCGACACTGTACTTTCTGCATTTTTTCGACGAAAAAAAAACAAAATTTGCCGGCAAGAAGCAGAAGGTGCGCTTTTTTTTAATCATTTGTGAATTAAAAATGAATGGCGGATTGCGAAATTTATTTAGCTTTTATAAGGATAACTTGCGGCACAAGCGAAACTAAAAAAAGCTAACCAAATACCGGAAAAACCGAATAATTGCAGGGCGGTTTCCTTGTTGTACGCTTCAATACTTATTTTTTGCAAAACTTTTCCGCGATGATGCAAAACATAGCTGCCTTCTCTAAAATCGGGCGTTCCGCGCTGTTTTGCGGCAAAGTAAAAAAAACAAACTGTCCCGTAGAGCATACAAAAAAAGAAAGTATAGACAAAAAATTTCGGCGTTTTGCGAAAAAGAATTTTTATGATGCCCGTCAAACCGTTTTGAGCAAACTGAGGTGAATTTTTATACGCCGTAATTTCCTTATTTTTAAATACTTCTGTCATTGTCGGAATGAAAACCGCAAAAATTCCGGCGTGCAACAGATAAACAAAAGGAACATATTGACTGACATTAATTTGCAGCATCGAAAATAAATTTACCGTGAGCGCGGACAAAAAAAGTAAAATTGCTGCCGTAAAAGTTGCTCTGATTAACATTTTGACGTTTTTTTGAGATTTAAAAAAGAAAACCCACATTCAAACCTGCCGAAATCGCAATCGGAAAATAACGCGGTCCGCCGATGACAGGACCTAACAAACCCGCATTTAAAGGTACATACTTCGGCGTAACGGGCAATCCCGATTTTGATTCTATTTGATTGTCAGATTTAACGACCGAATAGCCCAAACCGACATCCCAACCCCAAGTAAATTGTTCGCCGATTAAATATTTTCGCCCCGTATTGAGCAACAAACCGCAAAACCAAACGACGGAATGTTGTTCAAAAATACTGTCGGAAACTATTGCATATTTTACGCCTAAATAAATTTCGGGTTTCAAAAAAAACTTTGAGGGGCGGCGGCTTTTTTTGTAAAATTTGTAACCGTAGCGCAAAAACAGCCCGTATTGATGAAAATCCGTCTCTTCATCTTCCAAAGTTTGTTTGAATCCCAAGCCGATAACGCCGATTTTCAGCTCCTCCGAAAAGTTTTTGCCGTAGGTAAATTTTTCGTAGCCGAGCGTTAATTGTCCGAAAACAGGGGCAAAAGGCTCAATAGTGAAGCATTTTTTGCTCGTATCTTGGAAGTGCGTCTGTGCATGGGAAAAATCAACACAAAAAAAGGCAAAAAATGTCAATGCAATAACTTTGTGCAATAAAAATTCAACATTCAGGCTAAAGTAAATTTTGTTCATAAGGTAATTTTTGTGCCGCATACTTTTGTTTCAAAGCCGGTAAGACCGGTACGGAAAAAAAATTGAGGCTCATTGATGAAAAAAGTGGCTTAGAACTGACATTTCGCAGAGAAACGTTAGTTCAGATTGGCAAATAATTTTGTACAAACACTAATTGTAACTATTTAGCCGGTTTACCAAAGAATGTAGCGCGAGCTTTAGCTTGCAACTTTACATTCGCTTGTTACAAGATACCCGCCTCCAAATCCGCAAGCTAAAGCTCGCGGTACAATTCC
>JBPOJO010000650.1:0-5206 GCA_052033485.1 Bacteroidota bacterium
GCCGTGAGCAATCCGCCGATGACGACCGTCGCCAATGGTTTTTGAACCTCCGCACCCGCCGCAGTCGAAATTGCCATCGGCAAAAATCCCAATGCCGCCGTCGCCGCCGTCATCAAAACAGGGCGCAAACGGTCGGCTGCTCCGTGAATCACACGCGAACGAAGACTTGCGCCCGCTTTTTGCAACTCATTGTAATGCCCAATCAAAACGATTCCGTTCAAAACCGCAACCCCAAAAAGGGCAATAAACCCAACGCCCGCCGAGATACTGAAAGGCATATCGCGCAGCCACAAAGCCAAAACACCTCCGATTGCCGAAAGCGGCACCGCACTGAAAATCAATAAAGCCTGACGCAAAGAGTTAAAAGTCAAAAACAAAAGGGCAAAAATCAAAAACAGTGCCGCCGGAACTGCTACCATTAAACGCGATTTCGCCGCCTGCAAATTTTCAAATTGTCCCCCGTAACGCACCTCATAACCGGCAGGTAATGCTAATTTTTTATCCAAAATTTCCGAAACCTCCCCGACCAAACTCTCAATGTCCCGATTGCGTACATTTATGCCTATCGTGATGCGCCTGCGCGTGTTTTCGCGCGAAATCATGGCAGGGTTTTCTTCAATTTTTACGGACGCAATTTCTTTGAGCGGAACTTGAAAATTGTTCGATACATGTATATACAAATTTTCGACATCTTGAATACTTTGCCGATTCAGATTCTTGAAACGAACGACTAAATCAAAACGTTTTTCGCCCTCAAAAACCTGACTTGCCGTCGCACCCGCAAACGCCGCTTCCAAAGTCTGATTCACTTCCGCAAGCGTCAAACCGTATTGCGCCAACTTTGCTCTGTCGGGTCTGACCACAATTTGCGGCATTCCTTCCGTTTGTTCGACACGAATATCGCCAACTCCCTGTATATTTTTTAACATTCCTTCCGCTTCTTTTGCTTTATCGTGCAAAATATCGAGGTCTTCCCCGTATATTTTTACGGCAAGGTCGGATTTCGCGCCCGTGATAAGTTCGTTGAAACGCAATTCTATCGGCTGCGAAAATTCAAAATTTGCGTAAGACAAAACCGACAATTTTTCCTTCATTTTTTCCGCCAACTCCTCCCTGTCATGCGCGCTCGTCCATTCGTCTTTCGGTTTGAGCAAAATCATTACGTCCGTATCTTCGATTGACATCGGGTCAGTCGGAATTTCCGCAGTGCCGATTTTTGCGACAATTCCGCGCACTTCGGGGAAGTTTTTCATCAATATTTTTTCCGCTTCATTCGAGGCTTTGACACTTTCGTCCAAAGACGCACCCGGCGGTAAAACCATTTGCATTGCCAAGTCGCCCTCCTCTAATGTCGGAATAAATTCGCCGCCCATTGCCGAAAACAACCAAAGACTGCCGAAAAATGCCGAAAATGTCAGTGCCAAAATAAAAATTCGGAATTGAATCGCTTTTTCCAACATCGGCTCATAAATTTTTTGAAAAAAAGCTATCATTTTATCCGAAAAACTTACATGGTCGCTGACTTTTTTGGACAACATCAACGCGGACATCATCGGAACGTAAGTGAGTGAAAAAATAAATGCACCCAAAATGGCAAAAATTACGGTTTGTGCCATCGGTGCAAACATTTTTCCTTCTATGCCCGTAAGACTTAAAATAGGCAAATAAACCATTAAAATAATAATTTCTCCGAATGAAGCCGAACTCCGAATTTGCACCGAAGCGGTATAGACGGCATTGTCCATTTCCGCGCGTGTCAATTTTTTTCCGACATGATTTTTGTGCAAATGATGCACCATATTTTCAACAATAATAACCGAGCCGTCTACAATTAAGCCAAAATCAATTGCTCCGAGGCTCATTAAATTAGCGGAAACGCCGAAAACATACATCATACCTAAGGCAAAAAGCATCGAAAGCGGAATCACTGAGGCAACAACAAATCCCGCCCGAAGATTGCCCAAAAGCACCACCAAAACAAAAATTACAATCAAACCACCCTCAATCAAATTTTTGCTCACGGTGGCTATTGCCCTGTCTATCAAGCCGGTACGCTCCAAATATGGCTCAATTTCCAAACCTTTCGGCAGCGATTTTTGCACAAGTGCAACGCGCGCTTTGACGTTGTCAACCACTTGATAGGAATTTGCCCCTTTCAGCATCAAAACAATTCCGCCGACCGCTTCCCCCTTGCCGTCCTGCGTCATAGCCCCCAAACGAGGCGCAGTGCCCATGCGCACTTCGGCGAGGTCTTTGAGCAAAATAGGTTTGTCTTTGCGTTTGACCACCACCGTATTTTCGATTTCCTCCGCAGTTTTGTACAAACCTTCGGTGCGAATGTAGTAGCGGCGGTGATTTTTTTCGATATAGCTGCCGCCCGCATTTTGATTGTCCGCCGCAACTGCATTAAAAATATCGCTGACATTCAAATCAAAACTGCGCAAAATTTCGGGTGAAACTGCTATTTCATATTGTTTCAAAAAACCGCCGAAACTGCTGATTTCAATCACGCCTTTGATGCCTGAAAGTTGCTTTTTTACCTGCCAATCTTGAATACTGCGCAATTCCGTAGCGGAATATTTATTTTCAAAACCTTTTTTCGGTTTCAAAGTATATTGATAAATTTCGCCGAGTCCCGTCGTTATCGGCATTAATTCGGGCTTGCCGAAACTTTCCGGAATATTTTGTTCGGCGATTTTCAATTGCTCGCTTACCAACTGACGCGCCCTGAAAATATCGGCGTGTTCCTCAAAAACCACCGTTACGATAGACAAACCGAATTTAGAAACCGAGCGCACTTGCTCAACTTGCGGCAAATTCGCCACCGCTAATTCAATCGGCATCGTAACGCTGCGCTCAATTTCCAAAGGGGTGAGCGAGGGGGAAACCAAAACAATCTGAACTTGATTATTCGTGATGTCGGGGACTGCATCTAAAGGCAGGCGCGAGGCGGCGTATATACCCCAAATCGCAAAAGCAAAAGTCCGAATCGCAAGGATAAACTTGTTTCGGACAGAAAAATGAATGAGGTTATCTAACATGATTTTGTTTGTTTAATTTTTTTTACTTTTTATTTTTATCTAAAATTGCCTTTAAGTAAAAGGCTCCGTCGAGGACAAAATCGTTTCTCTTGTCGCCGAAATTCGAAATTACAAAACCCGAGTCGGATTTTATCGCCTTTACCGAAAGCATTTCAAAAAGGTAATTTTGTGCACTTTCTTCTTTTAAGCGAAAAGCATATACTTTTTCATCGTCAAAAATTAATGCCTTTTCAGACAAAATGTCTGCTTCACGGTCATCATTTTGTATATACACTTCTGTAAACATACCGGGCATAAGTCCGTCGGTTTCCCCTGATGTCTCCGCGTGTACCCTGACAGTTTTTGTCGCAACATCAATTCCTTTCGCAACAGCATAAACGATTGCTTCATAAGCCTTTGCCTTATTATTTGTAGGCTTAAAAGAAACTTTCTGTCCGATTTTTACATCCGCAATGTCATTCTCATAAACTAAAATTTCTAAATGCAAATGCTCTTTGTTGTATATCTCAAAAATAGGCTTTTCCGGTAAAACGTATTCGCCTAAATTGCAAGAAATTCCGTAAAGAGAGCCTGAAACGGGTGCAGTTACAGCAATTTCTGAACTAATGTTATCGGAAATTAATATATCGGGATTCAAGCCAATCAATCGCAATTCTGCAGACAAACTTTCAAACTGTGCTACGGCGGATTGATATGCCGTTTCAGCCAAAACAAGGTTTTTTTCTGAAGTTGCATCGCCTATTTTTAATTGTTGCTGACGTTCGAGTTCTGCTTTTTTAAGCCTAATTTCCGCTTTCGCGTAAAAAAAATCCTTTTGAAGAGTAATCACTTTCAAGTCAGATATTTTTGCCAAAATTTGACCTTTTGCGACATTTTCGCCCTCGTGAACATAAATGCTTGTGATTTTTCCGGCAAGCATTGAACTGACAAGTGCTCTGTTTTGCGGTGGCAAATGTAATGTTCCTGTTGCTTTTCGAGCTTGATGATGCGGCAATCGCGGTATTTCTCCGAGCAGTATTTTCATTTTTTCAAACTGTTCGACAGTAACAGAAACCTCAGTAGAAACGCTGTTTTCGAGGTGTTTTTTTTCCGACCTCATGATTTCTGTATCCGAGTTTTGGCAAGAAAACAGGCTTGCCAAAAAAAATAATATCAAATTGATTTTATCCATGATTTTTTTGTTAAAAACTTTCATCGCTCGAGAAATTCAATGCAACAAAAGGTGAAATTTTATTCATCAACGAAATTATTCCCCTGCCAAAAACATTAAATCCGCCTGCAAAAGATTGAAATCGGTCAAATTTTGCAGGTAGGCAATTTTAGTTTGATAGGCTTGTTTGCGCATTTCGGCAACGTACAGAAAATCAGATTCGCCCTTGTGATAGCGTTTTTCACTCAAATCAATGAGTTTTTGAGTTTTCGGGAGCATTTTATTTTCAAAATTGTCGAGCTGCACAAGCAATTGAATTTTTCTTTTTAAAAGAATTTCCAACTCGGTTTGAAAATTGTTTTCTTGCAAAAGCAATTCAGTACGCGCAGTTTCAACTTCTTTTTTAGCAATTTGTATATTTTTTTGAAAAGAAGTGTAAAAAATCGGAATTGAAATGCCCAAAATACCGACATGAAAAGGGCGATTAAAACCCGCAAAAGAGGGCGAATAATAACCGAAAGTTAAGTCCGGTAAAGTTTTGCGTCTTTCGACAATGACTTTTTTTTCCGCCGCTTCGATATTTTTTTGATAAAAAACAACCAAGGGATTGTTTAATTTTTCGGCATGAAAAGTATTTTTTTCAAAAGAATCAGTCGTTGTGAAATTAAAACTCAGAAAACAAACTCGTTTTAAATCTAAAAAAGCGGCTTGTGTTGAACTTTTTGCCGCCAATAAATCATTTTGGGCTTGTTCAATTTGCATTTCGGTGATGCTTTTTTCCGAAATATCCGTTTCATATTCTCAGAACCTGATTTAGACAACTGTCATTCCAGCTTATTTTCATTTGCAGATTAATGCTAAAAAATTTCTTCGAGCGAGCATAAGCCAAATAACAGATATTCAAGTTATCAAAATAGATATGTAAAGCATAAAAATATAAAAAATTAACAAATTATAAATAATCAAAGCAATAAAGACTTTGCTTTTATATAATTTTAATAAACACAAACTTAAC
>JBPOJO010000332.1:0-16592 GCA_052033485.1 Bacteroidota bacterium
AAAAGACCGATAATGAATACAGGCTCCGCCTTTTTCGCCGTATATTCCCCGGTTTTTTAGACCGCGTCATCAAACGTCTTCAATGTGCCGATGCTGACAACCCCGATTTGGAAAAACAAATGCAAGCCGAAGACCATTTTTTGAAACCTTTGTTGCAAAGAGACAACAAAATCGCTTGGTTTGTTTTGAATAAAAAGCAATTGGAAAATAAATTGGAAGAAAAAGACAAGATTATCTTTGATTTAGCCAAAACGCTGAAAGAAAACGGTGTTTCAACAGAGGTTATTCAGCAGAAAACGGGGTTGCAGAAAGAGGTGATTGAAAGTTTGTAAATTGTTAAATGGGTGTAAATACTTTTTTGCGCCCGAACCCTTACATTTTTTTAATTATGAACTTCTTTGAATATTTTTCGTAACTTGCGCCCCGATTGAAGACAGACACAAATGATACTACGTGCCGAAAATTTGCAAAAAAAATACAGAGGAAGAAAAGTTGTTGACGGCGTTTCGATTGAAGTACAGCAGGGACAAATTGTCGGGCTGCTCGGTCCTAACGGCGCAGGAAAAACGACCTCTTTTTATATGATTGTCGGTTTGATTAAGCCTAATGAGGGGCAAGTTTTTCTGAACGACACCAATATTACCAATATGCCGATGTACCAACGGGCGCAATTAGGTATCGGGTATCTTGCGCAGGAAGCCTCCGTTTTCCGAACTTTGACAGTTGAGGAAAATATTTTAGCTCCCTTACAAATGACGAATCTTTCGACAAAAGAACAAAAAGAGCGCGTTGAAACGCTTATTGAGGAATTTAATCTCACACACGTGCGCAAAAGTCAAGGGCGAATGTTGTCCGGCGGCGAAAGGCGAAGGACAGAAATCGCTCGTGCTTTAGCGACTGACCCGAAATTTATTCTTCTCGATGAACCTTTTGCGGGCGTTGACCCGATTGCTGTTGAGAGTATTCAAATATTGGTTGCAAAACTTAAATTGAAAAATATCGGCGTTTTGATAACCGACCACAATGCGAACGAAACGCTTTCCATAACTGACCGAGTTTATATTCAATTTGAGGGAAAACCCTTTACTTCCGGTACTTCGGAAGAGGTTGCGGTCAATGGGGAAGTTAAAAATCGTTATTTCGGAAATCACTACGAGTACAAAAAGAAAAAATTTACCGACGTTGAGTTAGGCATTGCGCAAACAAGCGAGGCGGAGTAAATTTATAGGGCGAATAAGAACAAAAACAGGGCAATTAATCGCCCTGTTTTTCTCAAAAAACTATTTTTTCAAAAACGGCATTTTAACAACGACAGCTTCATGCAACTTTCCGCGTATGTCAATGAAAACTTTGCTGCCCGGTTTTGACAATTCTGTCGGTACATAAGCCATGCCTACTGCTTTTCCGAGCGTCGGCGATTGTGTGCCTGAAGTAACTTCCCCGACAGTATCACCATTTTCATTTTTTACGGCATAATGTTGCCTTGCAATTCCTTTTTCAGTCAATTCAAAACCAACCAATTTTTTCGCCGTTCCGTTATCTTTGTGCGCTTTGATATAATCGGAATTAATAAAATTTTTCGTAAATTTTGTTATCCAACCTAAACCTGCCTCAATCGGCGAAGTTGTGTCATCAATGTCGTTTCCGTAAAGACAAAAGCCCATTTCGAGGCGGAGCGTATCTCTTGCCGCTAATCCGATGGGTTTGATACCGAAATCTTTCCCTGCATCAAAGATTTTTGTCCAAATGCTGAGTGCAAATTTATTCGGAACATAAATTTCAAAACCGCCCGCACCCGTGTAGCCCGTCGCGGAAACGACCACGTTCGGAACTCCGGCAAAAGTGCCGATTTCAAAAGTATAATATTCCATATCCGCCAATTTGATGTCGGTCAAAGATTGCAAAGCAGCAGCCGCTTTCGGTCCTTGAACGGCAAAAAGGCTTGTATCGTCGGAAATATCGGTCATTTTTACCCCAAAAGAATTGTGTGAAGAAATCCAAGCCCAATCTTTTTCAATGTTTGAGGCGTTGACGACAAGCATATATTTGTCCGCTCTGATTCGATAGACCAAAAGGTCATCCACGATTCCGCCCTTGTCGTTCGGCAAGCAAGAATATTGCACTTTTCCGTCCGAAAGTTTTGCGGCATCATTAGAAGTTACATATTGAATAAGTGCGAGGGCATTTTCGCCTTCCAAAATAAATTCTCCCATGTGCGAAACATCAAAAACGCCCACAGCATTGCGAACAGTGTGGTGTTCTTCGATTTGCGATTCGTATCTCACGGGCATATTGTAGCCCGCAAAACCGACCATTTTCCCGCCTAATTGCTCATGAAGGTCATTCAAAGCTATTTTTTTAAGTGCTTGTTGTGTTTCCATTGTATAAAATTTTCGGCAATTTATGAAAAAAAATCAGTCAAAAAATTTTTTTTGCAATGTGTTTTTTGTATTATTCGAAATATTCGTAATTTGCGATGTAATTCTGTTTGACTTTAAATTTGAAAATGTAAAAAGGCATTTTTTTATCAAAAAAATTGAAAAAATAAAATTTGATTTGATGAAAAATTCCGCATTTTTTTCTTTGAAGTAAAAGCAAATAATTATCCCTAAACGGAAGAAAACATATTGATTATGGCACTGATACAGTTGATTATGCCCAAAATGGGCGAAAGCGTAATGGAAGGCACTGTCCTGCAATGGTACAAAAAAGTCGGCGACCGAATCGAACAAGATGAATCGATTTTGGAAGTGGCAACCGACAAAGTTGATACGGATGTTCCTTCAACTCATGCCGGAATTTTAAAGGAAATTTTGGTAGAAACCGGCAAAGTTGCCAAAATCGGCAGCCCGATTGCCGTGATTGAAACCGATGCCGCAGCAGCAGCTGAAACCCCTCCCGTCAGTTCACAAAAAGCTCCCGAAGCCGAAAAACTTGCCCCTGCCGTAGTTGCTGCCGTTGCCCACACAATGCAGGAAGCAAAACAAGCCGTGCAATCTGACCGTTTTTACTCGCCTTTGGTGATGAGCATCGCAAAAGAAGAGGGAATTTCATTCGCCGAGCTTGAAAAAGTACCCGGAACGGGGCGCGACGGCAGATTGACGAAAGATGACCTCATGGCATATTTAGGCAATCGCAAAAATTCCGCTCAACCCGCTGTGCAGACTCTTACGCAACACACCGTCAAAGAAACGGTCGTTGAACCCGCAAAGGTCGTCAAAGAACAGAAATTAGAACAACTTGCTCCCGCACAATCATACGGCGGTAATGTCGAAATTATCGAAATGGACAGAATGCGCAAAATGATTGCGCAAAGAATGGTCGAATCGAAACACACTTCTCCGCATGTAACCTCTTTCGTTGAAGCCGATTTAACAAATATTGTGAATTGGAGAAACAAATGGAAACGAGTCGCGAGTGATAAACACGGCTTAAATTTAACATTTACGCCGATTTTTATCGAAGCATTGGTCAGAGCGATTCAAGATTTTCCTTTGATTAATTCATCAATTGACGGCGATAAAATTATTGTCAAAAAAGACATTAATATCGGTATGGCAACCGCTTTACCATCAGGAAACTTGATTGTGCCCGTTATTCGCAATGCAAATCACCTCAATTTGATTGGTTTGGCACAAAAAGTGAACGAACTTGCCAAAAATGCGCGCAACAACAAACTTACGCCCGACGATTTGAGCGGCGGAACTTATACCCTCTCAAACATCGGCGGATTCGGCAATATGCTCGGTACGCCTATTATTATGCAGCCGCAAGTTGCGATTATGTCGACGGGAACAATCATCAAAAAACCGGCGGTCATCGAAACACCGAGCGGCGATTTTATCGGTATCAGGCACATGATGTTCCTCTCGCACTCATACGACCACAGAATCGTTGACGGCGCACTCGGAGGTTCATTTGTTCGCCGACTTGCCGATTATTTAGAGCAATTTGACGTTAATCGGACGCTCTGATAAATTTTTATCAAAGGCGGTTAAATTTTTTTTACAATTTTCCGCCTTTGTTCAAACAAGAAAATTACCATTTTTTATGAAAGAAGAACAAGAAAGTCAAATCAGCATCGAACTGTCGGAGGAAATCGCCGAAGGAGTTTATGCAAATCTTGCGATGATATCTCACTCGCCGAGCGAATTTGTCATTGATTTTATCCGTTTGATGCCCGGTGTGCCGAAGGCAAGAGTAAAATCTCGCATTATTGTATCGCCCGAACACGCAAAACGATTGCTTTCGGCTTTGAAAGAAAACGTCGAGCAATATGAAGCGAATTTCGGAAAAATTAAAAATGTTTCGAATGAAAGTGGTTTTCCCTTCAATTTCGGCGGAGCTATCGGCGAAGCATAAAAAAGCAAAAAGGCGAATCCAAAGGAATCGCCTTTTTTCATTACCCCTAAACACAGTGAACAACTTGTAAGATTGCTCCTATCTTTCTTCTGTGTGCTAAACAAAAGCAATCCTAAACTTGTTTCATTTAGATTTTAAATTAAATAGAATCTTTGTTAATAAAACAAAAGCAACATGACATTGTACTGCGAGCTTTAGCTTGCGCCGAATGTACTGCGAGCTTTAGCTTGCGCCGTATGTACTGCGAGCTTTAACTTGCGCCGAAAGTACCGCGAGCTTTAGCTTGCGCCGAAAGTACTGCGAGCTTTAACTTGCGCCGAATGTACCGCGAGCTTTAGCTTGCGCCGAATGTACTGCGAGCTTTAGCTTGCGCCGAAAGTACCGCGAGCTTTAGCTTGCGACCTTAAATCTAATCGCTTACCGTACACTGATTTAAAATAAAATCCTTAAATTTGCTGTAATCAAACTTTTGAATTTTTTGATTTAAATTAAAATTCATAACTGCATGCTGACTCGTTATTTTCGCAAATCTTCCAACTGCCTAAATTGCTCGCATCCTTTGTTGGAAAATCACCATTTTTGCCCTCGCTGCGGGCAGCGCAATACACACAATATCGTTGCTTTGGACGAGTTTTTAAAAGAAGTTTTCGCTACCATTTTTAATTTCGACTCGCGTTGGGCGCACACTTTTAAGCCGTTTTTTATCAAACCGGGAGAATTGACAAAGGCATTTATAGGCGGACAAAGAATGTTTTACACCGACCCTTTGAAACTGTATTTTTTTGCAAGTTTGTTTTTTTTCCTTTGTCTTTCCAATTTTATTGTCAGTCCGCTCGGCTCCGTGCTCAATGAGCAACGCAATACTTTTGAGAAAAAAAATACATTAAGTTGGTTTGAATCAGACAATAAGAAAAAAACTACAGATGACAGCGCAAAGTTGAGTGTTGAGGCAATTTCTGACACTTTTTTAACAGAAGTTAAAACTGATATTGAAAAAGATTTTTCAAAAACGAAGAAAAACAAGAACAATTTCTTTCCCGATTCTTTTCATACAAGTATGTCAAAGCCTGACAGTAACAGCAATAAAGGTATGTACAAAGGGCTTTTGGAATTTTTTCATCTCATCGAAAATCGCGAACTTTCGCCCGAACAATTGAGCGATTCGCTTTTCAAGGCAGAAGATGACGAAACCGGACTTTTCGCTGACACTGCTGCGGGACTTTTTATTGCCAAAAAATTACAAAAAATCGGTCGCAATGATTTTGTCAATTTTATTGCCGCTTATATTGATTGGATTTCTTTTTTTATTATTTCGCTTCTTCCGCTTTTTTCGGCGATTTTAAGTCTGTTAAATTTTCGTTTGAGGCGATTTTATATTGAAAATTTGATTTTTACTTTTCACATACAAGCCTTTGCGTACATATTTTTGGGTTTATGCCTGATTATATTTCGATTTTGGGATGAGTGGCTGCTTTTTATTTTGGGCTTAACGGTCTGCTTTTTTTACTCACTTTTTGCTTTCCGAAATGTTTACTGACAGGGTTGGATAAAAACCACAATAAAAATTTCCATGCTCGGATTTTTTTATTTTGCGGCAATGATTATCGGTTTGCCCTTACACGGTATTTTTGTTTTTATTATTTATTAACAAATTACATTTCGGCAACAGTAATTTTGATGCTGCTGCTTCTGCCTTGCTCATCTGCACAAGAAATTTTTACTTCGCCCTTCGGTGGCTTAAAAAAGGGCTTTTCGGAGGCATTGCAAGTTCTCAGGAATTGGTCATTGACAAACCAATGTACTTTTTGCGCCGTATTGCCTGTTTTACAAGCAAGTTGCAGCATCGTGTTTGCGCCCTCAATGTGATACGTGCGCCCCTGTACGGGTGAAGAAATGCCGGGTGCGTTACTTTCTTCAAAAAAATTACTGCAATCTGTGTTATGCGGCGGAACTTTTTGATAAGGATGCCCGTATTCCTCATAATATGCCGTCAAATCAGGCGGCAAATTGGGGTATAATTTCTTTTTGTAGCGATTTTGAGGCAAGCAACCCGAACAATATGCAATTTTTTCATCTTCCGAAACAAAAAAATATTTCAAATGTTCGCAAATTTTGGGCGAAGAAATGAGCGGAATAAAAAAATCGGTGATGTGATTTTGGCAATTTTCGGAAGGAATGTAGCCGCTTTCTGCGCAAACTCGCCGCTCCGAAAGTTGCGCAGGGGGCGCAATGCGGTCATTTTCAGGTGTGTAATCCAATGCGTTAAAAATCTTAAAAAGCAAGGGCGTAGCGGCTTTTGCTCCCGTAATTTGGTAAACAGGCTTTGCCGAAAAATTTCCTACCCACACACAAATTGTGTAATGAGCATTAAATCCGATGCTCCAAGCATCGCGTCTGCCGTAAGAAGTGCCGGTTTTCCACGCAATTTTTGGCACATTTCGGCTGTTTTCAAAATCCGAAGGCAAATCCGGTCTTTCGACTTTTGTCAGCATTTCGGAAATCAAATATGCTGTTTCGGGACTTAACACTTTGACTTCCGGATTATTTTCTTTTGAATTTTCAAACGACAATTCAGATTTTTTGTATATCCCGTTTCTGCCGAACATCGCATAGAGATTGCACATTTCTTCCGCCGTTACACCGCAGCCGCCCAAAGCCAAAGACAAACCTAAGTTTTTTTCATTTTGCGTAATATGTTTAAAATTACATTTTTTTAAGACCAAAAGCGCATTATTTAAGCCGGCATCGTGCAACAATTTCACTGCGGGAATGTTCAAAGAATAG
Source organism: Bacteroidota bacterium (assembly GCA_052033485.1). GTDB lineage: Bacteria > Bacteroidota > Bacteroidia > Cytophagales > Bernardetiaceae > JBPOJO01. The sequence goes on from JBPOJO010000332.1 coordinate 7,147, forward strand.
GCAAGGGCAGTTTCGGCAGTTACCGAGCCGTGAAATTTTAAGTCAAAATTTTCGGGTGCATAACCGTCTATGTCAATATGCGTATCCAAAATGCGCGTTTTGGGCGTAATCAAACCGCGTTCGATACCGAGCGCGTAAACCATTGGTTTTAAGGCACTTCCGGGGGAGCGATTCGCCGTGCAGCCGTCCACCTCACCCGCATGGGTTTTGTCCTCAAAATCATTAGAACCGATATACACAATAACCTTATTCGTCTGATTATCAATTACATAGACGGCGGCATTATTGATGTCATAATGTTTCAAATTTTCCATGTAAGCGGTCAGAATTTTTTCGGTTTGCCATTGTTTTTCAATGTCAATATGACATTGAATTGTACTTTTCAGAGGATTTTCGCTTTTCAGTCGCTCGGCAAGATGCGGAATTGCGGGGCGCAAATGTTTTTTGACAGACCATTCACGAAGTTTGAGCGGCTCGGAGAGCGCATCTTTTATTGCTTCTTTCGGAAAAATTTCTTCAAACTTCTTTAACCAAATGTTGCGTTCTTTTAACAGAATTTCACTATTTTTGCTCAAAGAAAGCGAGGTCGGGCGGTTCGGAACAATGGAAAGAGCCGTTATTTGTGCCAAACTCAATTTTTGCGGCATTTTACCGAAAAAAAGCCAAGAAGCAGTTTTCACGCCCTCAATATTGCCGCCGTAAGGCACTAAATTGAGGTACATTTGCAAAATTTCATTTTTAGAAAATTGCCATTCAAGCTGCAAAGCACGGAACATTTCATAAAATTTCCGTGTATAGGTGCGCTCTCCCGGCTCCAAAAGTCGCACAACTTGCAGTGTAATCGTTGACGCGCCGGATGTTCGTTTGCCCGTGATGATGTTAAAAAGTGCCGCACGGAAAATTGCCAAAGGATTGATTCCGAAATGCCAAAAAAAATATTTATCTTCCTTAAAAATAATCGCTTTGCGCAGGTCAGGCGTTATTTCTTCAAGTTCTGTTTTGAAACGCCATTTTTCATCACCGCTCAAAAAAGCATGCAATAAAACTTCATTTTTGTCCGTAATCAGCACAGAATATGGGATTTTTGGGCGAAACGGAAAAAAATAATTCAGGGAAAAAAAAGCTATTAGGATTGCCGCAAAAAAACTCAAAACTGAAATGATAATTTTTTTCTTTCTTTTAAACTTCATAAATTAAGTATTTGTGCAAAAATATTTAGTTTGTTGCTGACACATCGCCCTTGTTTAGCCTTCTCAAACGACTGTTATTGAATGTTTTATGTTTTTTTTGAGGGAGCAATAAGGAAGCTGCTTTCATTTTTCTCGATTAAATTTTCGGAATCTCGCACCAAAACTTTAACATAAGCATAAAGCCGGCTTGCAAAAAACTGTACCGCGAGCTTTAAGTTGCGACCTTACTCTTTTACATCCGCAAGCTAAAGCTCGCGGTACACTCCGGCTATAAAGTTACAATTTAACCATATTAAACGCGGCGCAAGAACGTAAATTCAAACAAACCGACTGCGTCGAAAGTTCTAAAAAATTTCCGTCAAGTAGTTTGTTGCGGATTTTGAAAAAAATTAATTAAGCTATTTTAACTCATTCGCGGTTTCCAAATTACTTCTTCCGCGCCTAATTCGTAGGTCATCAAACGAGAAAGTACAAAAAGATAATCCGAAAGGCGATTGAGATAGCGAATGATTAAAAACGACACATTTTCTGTCTTATCCTCTGCAAGCGCAATCGTCATACGCTCCGCTCGCCGACACACGGTTCGGGCAATATGACAATACGAAACCGCAATATGCCCGCCCGGCAGCACAAAATTGGTCATCGGCGGCAAATCACAGTTCATTTCATCAATTTGCTCTTCGAGAAAAAGTACATCTTTTTCAAACAATTCCGGCAGCGAAAAATTTACGCCCTGCGGGTCGGAAGCCAAAAGAGAACCGATGGTGAATAAGCGGTCTTGCACTTCGGTCAAAATATTTTTACGACTTTGGTTAATTTCTAAGTCGCGAAGCAGTCCGATGTGTGCGTTTAATTCGTCGACACTGCCGTAAGTTTCGATTCGGGGGTGCGATTTGAGCAATCTTTTGCCGCTGATGAGCGAAGTAGTGCCGTCGTCGCCTGTTTTTGTATATATTTTCATTTTTTTTAAAATTTTATGCCCCAAAAATTTAACATTCATGGGGCATACCATTATTTATTCGGGCAGTCAGAAGTATTTTTTCCGCAATATCCGCACGTTACGCCTTCTTTTTGCAAAAAAGGATTTTGACTTGCGCATGTGCCCCGAAATTCGCCGTCCTTTTTTGTGTACAAGCGAACAGCCATGAGAGCAAAAAATATGGCTATAAAGCCGATGCTGATGATATAAATCATTGTTTTTTTTGCAAAAGTAAAAAAAATCAAAACAAATTACGAAAAATCAATAACGATTCAATTGAATGTGAAATTGACCGTTCGTAACACGGAGCGTTTGACCGAGTGCGTTTTTGATTGTGCCGGAAAAAGTGCCTTTAATGGTCTGTCCGCTGAAACTTTCAATGATTAATTTTGCACCGTCGGCTTCCGTAGCGATGTAATTATCATTCGGTTTCGGAGAATAAGAAATCCGAAACGACTGTTTGAGCTCCACCGGAAAACTGCCTTGACCTTCCAAGTCAAAATTTGTGATGCGAATGAGAAAATTGCCGTAACCGTAGTTAATTTCGCGGTAAACCGACACAAAACGCAAATCTTTGCTGTACGCATTTGCGTCGAGGGGCTGCACTGCGCCGGGGGACTGAAAACGATAAAACATACCGTTCAAATCAGCCCAAACTTCCCCGACAGGAATCTGCGAGGGGCGTTCGGGAATATAAATATCGCCGTCAATCACGGTGCATGAACTCAATAAAGCTGCACTTGCCATAAGAAGTGCGAAAAAAAGAACAAATTTTCTGAACATAAGTTTAGTTTTTTGACATAACGTTTATTTTGCCTGATTTGCGGCAATCAAAACGTTATTTTTTTCAAAAATGCTTCAAAAACATTCGTTTGCGCGCAGAAATGAAAACACGGAACAGCATTTAATATAAGTTTGCGATGCGAAGCAACTTACTCGGATTGAGAATACTGATTTCTTTGCCGTGATAATTGATAATTTTATCAGCTTTCAGTTCCGCCAAACAGCGAATAAGGGTTTCGGTTGCTGTTCCGACAATATTTGCCAATTCTTCGCGCGTAAGCGAAAGTTGTATCGTGCCTGCCTTGTCTTTTTGCCCAAAACCTTCGTTGAGCAAAATCAATGCCTCCGCTAATCGCTCACGAACGGGTTTATTGACCCAATTGGCAAAACGTTCTTCGATTTCCCTCAAATCCTTCGACATAACACCCATAAATTTTCGCATCATTTCGGGCGAATTATCAATGAGGGAGTTAAAAAGGGATTTAGGAAAAAAACAAACTTTTGCATCTTCCAATGCACCGCAAGACGCGCCGTAATTTTCGTTTGAAATCAAAGCGCGGTAGCCAATAATGTCGCCGGGTTTGAGAAGTTTCATAATAATTTCTTTGCCGTCGCAACCGATTTTATAGAGCTTCAAAGTCCCGTGATAAACACAGTAAAAACCCGTTGCGGGTGTGTTTTCATTAAAAATCGTTTGATTTTTTTTGTAAACAGCACAGCCTTTTTGCTCCGAAATTTTTTCAAGCGAATGATTGTCGAGGTCACAAAACACGGATTTGTGCCTGTGCTCGCAATGTTCGCAAAGCGGAAAATCATTTTTTGGTTTCATTTACAAGTAGTTTATTTGCCCCTTTGCGCAAAGTTACATTTTTTTTAACACCTAAAAAACTAAGTAACTATTTAGCCGGTTTGCCCAAGAATACAGCACGAGCTTTATCAGGCGACCTTCTCTTCGCTTGTTTCAGCTTATCTTCCTCCAAGTCCGCAAGCTAAATCTCACGGTACCCCTTCAGGCTAAACAATTACAAAACTAAAACAAAATGCAGCGTAAACTTTTATTTGCGAAAACGCCGGTTTTTGCACCAAAAACTCCTTTAAGGATATTTTAAAATCCAATTTAGAATTTTTTGGTAACACAAATTTATTTTTACAGCTTCTGAACGACAAAACAACACATTTTAAGAAAGTTAAAAAAAACACATTTTTAATTTAGCTCATGGTCAAACTTAAAACTTCAATAAAAGTAAAATTTTTAAAAATCACGAATTGAAAAGGTAAAAATTTCGGATAATTCTTCCAAAAATACAAAAATAAACTTCTCGTACAGCCGAAAATGAATATTTTGCATATTTATTCTAACATTTTTTTTCAAAATTAGTTCATTCCGCTTTTTTTCGCCTACGAGTTGCAGTATTATTTGCTCATTTTCAACAAATAAAACTGCTGCAACCTGTTGATTTTCAAGATAATAGATGCTGCTTTGAATGTACGCCGGATTTTTTGACAATAAATCAGCAGTTTCATTAAAAAAATTGCTTAATTGTTCAAAAATTTCTTTTTCAATAAAATTATCTTTTGTAAAATCTTCATTTTCAACCGTTTTTAGAAATATTCCATCAAAATCAAAAATGTGATACAAACTTACTTCAGGCAATTCGGGATTGCGACATTCGGCAAAATAAATTTTATTGTCAATGACCGATTTAAGGAAAACGGCAGACGGTAATGTTAATTTTTTTTCCAAAAGAAGTAATTGAGGCGAAAAAGTATCAATAAGTGTTAAATAACTGTTGCCCGAACGGTCTTTGCTTTCCACAACAAAAAAATTCTGCGAGGAGAAAACATTGAAAAGAATATGCTGAATCTTGGTTGAAAACATATTTATAATTTTTTTGTAACGGGCAATTTAAAAGTGTCGCCGCCTTTTTGTGTCGTATCAGTCGTTTGTGAAGACTCAAACAACGGCGAAGTCGTTTGTGAATCAAACAACGGGGGTGAATTTTTTTCTGTGCCGAACTTACTCAGGTCGTAAAGTTACAAAAAAATTGCATAAAGAACTTTTTTCGGCGTGAAACGCTGCCGCAAATTGTGTTTTTTTAAAAAAAATCCTAACTTTGCAAAAAAACGCGCCCTGACCTTGTGTGTATGGACTTTTTTTGATATTTTTTTCACACTAAATTTTAAAAGGCTTTTATGACGGAACTTATCAAAGCCAATATTGCCGAAAGTATTCGGGTGAAAAATTCGATACTTTCTGATGAACAATTTGTTCATAAAATATTGGAAGTCAGCCGAATAGCAACCGAATTGTATCGCCGAAAAGGCAAAATTCTCTTTGCCGGCAACGGAGGAAGTGCCGCCGACGCGCAACACCTCTCGGCAGAGCTTTCAGGGCGATTTTACCTTAATCGTCCCCCGCTTTTTGCAGAAGCTTTGCATGTCAACACCTCTTATCTCACGGCAGTTGCGAATGATTTCGGCTACGAACTTGTTTTCGCAAGAATGCTCGAAGCGATGGGGCGTGAGGGCGATATGTTCATGGCGTTTTCAACTTCGGGAAATTCGCCGAATATTCTGTTGGCAGCCGAAAAAGCCAAAGCATGCGGCATGACTGTAGTCGGTTTTACGGGCGAAAGCGGCGGGAAAATGGCAAATATTTGTGATTTTCTTTTCAACGTTCCATCAAAAGACACCCCGCGTATCCAAGAATCGCACATTCTTATCGGACATATAATTTGCGAATTGATTGAAAAAATGCTTTTTCCTGCCTAATTTCCATTAAAACCTATTCAAATGAAAACGCTGTCAAAAATTTTGATTTTTTTAACGCTGTTAACTTGCACATTTTTTTCTTTTGCGCAAGAGCGCGGAAAACCCGATTTTGATGCTTTCAATGACGTTATGAAAGCCGCCAAAAAAGGAAATAAACCGTCAATGTTAAAAATTGCGGATATTTGTGTCGGCAAATTTTATGATTCATACGCTGTCAAAGACTACAAAGCTGCCGACAAATGGTATCAAAAAATCTTAAAAACCAAAGACACCCTGAATAAATATGCTTATTTTAACCTTTTTCAAATTCATTTGCTCGGCGGATTTGGTTTAAAAGAAAAAAATACAGCTAAAGCAAAAGAATATTTGCGCCTTTATTCGGAAAATTTTTTAACACTTCTTCCCCGAAAAGAAGCAAAAGATGTTGATTTAAAGAATTTTTTCCCTCTTTATGAGCGTTTCGGCAGTCTTTCAACTGACGAAATTTGTGAATTGGCGAGAATTTATCACGATTTCAAAATTTCTTACGCCAAAGCCATTGAATTGCTCGATTTTGCCTCAACAAAAGGCAGCGCAAATGCGAAATATTTGAAAACAAAATATATCATGGAAAAAGATTTTTTCAGAACGCGAGAGAAGAAAAAAATCACACCGGATAAAGAAAAAGAAGCTTACGAAGAACTTGCCAAACAAATGTACGATATTTCTTCACAGGCAAAATTGGATTTTGTGCACCTTTCGACTTCAGTTGACGGGAAAAAAATCAACATTCGCGCTCAGCGAGTTGAAGAACTGCTTTTGCCCTTGCTTGACAGCCTTGATGACGAAATGAAATTTAAGATTTACGCGATAATTTTTTTGGTTAAAAAAGGCAAAGAACAATTAGAAATTGCGCAAAAAATGGCACATTTGAATGTCAGTGCAGAAGTTAAATCGCGAGATGAGGCTTTTGCTCCGATGATGCTGTTCAAAGATTTTTCTTCAAAATCATCATCCGTTGCGGGATTGTATGAATTTTTGAGAACATTTGAAGAAATTCCGTCGCTTCCGCCTTTGAACACGACAGAATTTCGACGGAATTTTGCCGGTCGTTTTGAGCCTCTGACTGCACTTGCACTTGTTTTTGACAAAGCCGAGAACAGAAATCTCATCGGAAATGAATTTATTACAGTTTATCTTGACGAAATTTTGAAAAAAATTGAGATGAATATTCAGGCGCAGAATAACCCATTTCCGCTTTTTAAACTGTATCAGAATTTAACAGAAAATGCTGATTTAAAGCGAGTTTACCCGAATTTAGCACAAAAAACAGAAGCACGCATTCAATCGCTGAACTTAAATGCGGAGGACAGTGTGGTAGTTTTTGAAAAGTTAAGAATTGACAAAAAAACTTTTAAAAACTTAGACGAGGGTCGTTATGCCTATTTGCAAGTAATGAGCCAATTTGCGCCGAAAACCCTTAAAGAAAACGGAAAAAATGTTGTCAAAGAAGTTATGAGCAAAGATAATTTGACACAATTAGGACTTTTTTTTAAAACAAAAGTTATTCATGACATTTACGGTAGAAATCCCAAATTAGAGCAAATTGAGCGCATGAAAACGGCGATTTACCAAAATAAATGGCTTTTGCCCGAAGGAGAGGATATTTTTTGGCAATACACGCAAGACAGCGATAATTGGTTTGCCGGTAAAGTGCTGCTTCCTGAAATTTCGTATCATTATGAAATCAAAAATCGCAACGGAGAACTTTTTGCGGACATCAAATCCGTTCGCGAAGGGCAATCAAATTTGGTGTATCGCACAAAACTGCTGCTGCACGATTTTGAAGACCGCGAGGGCGAAATCACGGAGGTTAAAATTTTGAGGGCAAAATACGAAAAATATAAGTGGAAAAGCTTTGAAAGCAACTATTTATCAGTGCAATACAAGCAAAATTCGCCTTATATTGTTGCAAAAACTTCAGGCGATATGCCGAAAAATAATGCTGCATTTTCTGATGATTTATTGCTCATAAAGGAAGAGCCGGCAGATTTTTCACATAAAACTGCCGTTCGCACCGCTTTGCGCTATTTTATTCTTGCTTATCATCACGCGCTCGGTATGTAAAATGAGGGGGATTATTTCAAAAAAAACAAAAAAGGGACACAAATTTGCGTCCCTTTTTTGTTAAAAAAACCAAAGTGCCCTCGACGGGAATCGAACCCATATCAAAAGTTTAGGAAACTTCTATTCTATCCGTTGAACTACGAGGACGAATAATGCGCAAAGGTAGAAAATTTATTGAAAAAACAAGCAAAAACGAGAAAAAAAAGCGTTTTATTCGGCGAGCAATTTTTCAATTATTTTAAAAACTCTGTCAGCTTTTATTTCTTTGATATTTATGCCGTTGCTGTTGCAGTATTTTTGTGCTGTTTGTTCAAAATCAGCACATTGATTGTCAATTTCAGGGGGAAAAACATATCGAATATGCTGACAATCAGGCGGATACGGGCTGAACCGCCCGAAATGTCTTCCGTTTGCAACACAAACAGTTTTAGTTCCTGTCAAAGCTCCGAAATGCGCGGCGGCAGTTTCATTGCTGACAAGAAGGCGCGCAGAGGCAATAATTTCGCCTAATTCTATCAGCGAAGTTTTGCCGGTGAGGTCAATGAAAGGCGTATTTTCTTCGCAAAGCATGAGTCGCCGCGCGATGTCTTGCTCGGTTTTAGCTCCGAGAAGATAAATTTTAGCATAATATTTGTTAAATATTTTTTTTCCCAAAGAGGCAAAATACGCAAAATGCCAAATTTTATATTCTTCACTTGCTCCGATAAAAAAAACAATTGTGTTTTCTTGTTCCCTTTTCTGAAAAGGCAGAAAATGAATATTTCTGTCAAAAATTTCGCCGGTCAATTTTTCTGCAAAACGAAAATTTCTTTCCCTTTCAAAAAGAATTTCATTGCCCGTGTTGAGCAAATCGGTGTAAATCCGGTCTGCTTTAAGTTTTTCTTTTTGAATACAGTTGTCGGTATTGCCCTTATCGGCGATTTTGTTTTCCGCAGCGCAAACTTTCATTACGGCATCATTGAGCAAGTAAACTCTCGAAAATGTCGGTTCAACGGCATATTCAATCTTCAACTGCCGAATTTTTTTTTGGATTGAAAAGCGGTAAAAGACATTTTTTAACATTTTTTGGCGGTCAATCCATATACATTCTTGCGCCAAATCAGCATCAAATTTTTCAAAAAGTTCTTTCCAAATGATATTTCCGCAAAAAATCACATTTTTATTTGCAAATTTTTTTGAAAAACGCATTTTTCTAAATGCTTCGCGAAAAAGTAAATAATCTCCTATCGCATCAGTACGGACAAAAAGCACATTTTCACCCTTTTTTGCAGGGAAAAAAAACATTACCATGCTGTCAATCAGTAAAGCAGCGCGGACTCGCAAGGCAATTTTTATTCTCTCAAAGAGCATTTCTGTACGACTTTTTTTGGTTTGCATTTTTTTTAAATTGTTATATTAAAAAAAATTCTGTTTGGCATAGTTTTCCCCCCTTCACACTCAAAAAATTTCCGTCAAAAACAATACATCTTTCACGGCAACAAGGGTGAAAGCGCGCAATTTATTGGTATTTTTTAAGATTTCATCGGTTTCAAGGTATTTTCTGAGCTGTATTTCGGCTTCTTCTTGTTTGTCTTTCAGTTTTCCTTCCTCTTCTTTTTTCAAATATTTAAACTCAA
>JBPOJO010000454.1:0-17830 GCA_052033485.1 Bacteroidota bacterium
TCCAAATGCTTTATGCCTTTAATCATTTCTATTCAGCTTACGACGCGGTTCATTGATTTGTCAAACTCGGGTCAATATGAGGTTTTCTTGTGCTGAAAAATTGATAAGTCTTCAGGATAATAACAAGCGGAACAAAGCTACAAAGCGTTTTTACTAAAAGGCATAAAAAAAAACGCTGTCTCAAAATATTTACATTGCTCTGAAAATGGCACACTACGTCAGAATATGCAGAAAAATTGCCGACAAAATGTCGACGGAATACTTAGGTGCAGTGTTACGGATTTTTTTTAAAATCATTTTGAGTCGTAAAATATTCAAGCGTTATCACCAAAAACAACAAACAGACAAGAGCGATTTTTTGCATAACAGCCAACAAACCCCAATCCCCCGCACCGTACAAATACAAAGTATAATAAAAAATCAGCATAGAAACAATACAAAAGGCTTTTATGAAAAAACGTTTAGTTTTTATGATATATACCGTAATGTAAAACAAAGCAAGCATTGATAAAGTGCTCGAAATCGTTACCATGCTGTCGTGCAAGGAGGTTGCGATAAGGAAATTGAAAATGATTTCGAAAAAACCGACCATTTTTAAAACCAAAGCTGAATGCTTGTCGGGCATTTTTTTGGACATATTAATAAAAAAAATGCCGTAGCTGAGAGAATGGAATCCTATGCCGAAAAGAGCGAATATTCGCGAAGGGTTGTTTTGACCATTGAGGGCTTTTTCCTCAAACAGATTACTGATGAAATTTTTTGTCCAATCAAACCCTATCGAAGAATTGTCCGCAAACGAACCGCCGGGGTAAATTGCGGCAGCCGCTGTGAAAAGAATAACCGAAATGAAAAGACAAATTAGCACCGTGTATTTTTTCATTTTGGCAGATTGAATTTTTGTAAGCATTTGCGCAAATTTAATTGTGTAAAAATGAATACAGCCGCCTTTGTTAGCATCTTTTTTGCAAAAATCTAAAACTTTTTATATCAGTCGTTTAAGGCGTAAAAACAAAAAAAATGGCGCGAAATTGCTTATTGAAAACAGTTCACATCAATATTGCAGAGGGATTTTGGATTTAATGACTGCTTTTTTTTGTTTTTATCCTGAAACCGCCAAAAAAACGTATTTTGGTAAAAGAATAATTGTAGGGAACGCCCCCCGAAATGTCATCAACAAAAGCATATTCCTGAACCGAAAAACCCCCGAAATATTTTTCCCCGTTGTAGCCGAGTGTGAGCGAAAAATCGGAAGACAATGAAGGAGCATATTCAAAAATTTCTTTGTTACTGAGGTCTTTTTCGGTAATTTTTTTCTGCACACCAAAGGCAACATTTAAGCCCAAATTTAAAAAAAGAACCTTTTTGACCACAAAAGTATAGGTGTAACCAAGTCCGAAATTGACATTGACCGCCTCACGACTCAGCATCGCACGCTCAAGCGTTTCGACGGAAGGCGTTGGAATGACGGAGGAATCACCCGAAATTTTGTAGCGATTAAAACTAAAAGTTACCAAAGGCGAACCCGCACTCTTTTTTTGTTGCTCAAGTTGCCACAAAGTCGCAAGATGCGAATATTTTCGGTGATTAAAAATGTAGGAAGCATTGCCGAAATAAGCATCAATTTGAATATCGCCTCTGCGAAAATAACTTTCGTAAAGCATCGGATTTGCCGTCCAAGTGCCGCCCGATTCCAAAAGATAAAATCCCTCAATCGTTTGCCAATTCAGTCGGGCAATGAATTTTTTCCCCGTAATGCCGAATTGCAACGCCTTATATTTTGTGATTCCACGCTCGGAAAGGGTATCATGCAAATTGACGTAGGTTACATTGCGCGAAAAACCAACCGTAAGCCACTTGTAATCAGCCGATAAGCCGATTCCGACAGGCAAATTACTTTGATAAACAATCCCCTCTTCCTCGTCAATTGCAAGTATGTTAAAAACGCTGTTGTGCGCAAAAGTTTCGGCGGTGAAGCAAATATCATTGTAAAAACTTTTGACATAAAAAGTATCCTGAACGGTCTTTTTTCGAAATCTCACCTCTGCTTCTTGTGCCCGAAGAGGTAAAAAATTTGCCAAAAAACATAAAAAGAGGGCGAAGCGGAAACAAAATTTTTTCATTTGTTGATTTTTTCGGTAGAATTGAGCAAAAATTTAAGACTTTCTTCCGGCAATTTAAAATGACCGCAAGAAATAATTTCAAATCGCGCATGCGGCACAAATTTAACAAAATTTTCCAAAGCAAAAACAGGCACAAGCCGGTCGTATTTTGCGGCAATAAGTGTAAAAGGGATTTTATTTTCATTCAAAAGAGCAGAAATTCTTCTTTTTCGCAAAAGAAAATAGCGATAGGTAAGCCATGTGAGATAGACTCTTTTTCGCAAATGTCGGTCTGCCATTTGATTTTCAGCTAATTTTATCAGGCTTTTATTGCTGTTAAATTTTTTAAAGAAATTCTTAAAATTATCAAAAATCGAAGGATTATCTACGCTGAGGCGAAATAAAAGGCGCATGCTTCGCAATCTTGTGGAAAAAAGATACCAAAAATTTTTTTTAATGCCGTCGGGCGCGAGCAAAAATACGCTTTCAACATTTTCATAAAAAAAATGCAAAGTAGTCAGCGCGACGCGCCCGCCGAGCGAAAAAGCAAGCAAAGAAAAATTTGATATGCCTTGCTCATGCAAAAAAGCGGAAAAAATTTCGCGCCATTGATGCGGCGACAACTCGGGTTTTTCAAACGGAAAACGACTTTCTCCGTGAAAATAAAGGTCAATACTGAATATAGTGTGGTCGGAAAAATAATTTTCCCAGCCCGAAAAAAGACCGGCATCTTGTCCGAAACCGTGAAAGGCAATGACTTTTTTTTCGCCTGTTCCGAATTTTTTGAAAGAAAGTTGCATAGTTTTTATTTACTTGTGAATCAACTGTTTAAAAAACAAAAACACAATTTTACGCTTCCTTCATTCCTGATAAAACATTCAGCGCGCCTTCGATGGTTTTCACATTGTCAAAAATAAAAAGCAATTTTTTGTCATTCGATTCCTTAAGTCGACAACGGTCGCCTTTAGCATTAACAAAATTAACAATTTTTCCGAAAGTTTCTGTTTGGAAAAAAGTAGGATTATTAACAAAAAAACCGCGAATTTTGTCGTTTTTTAAGGCAATTTTTTCAAAACCTAAACTTTGTGCCAACCAACGCAATCGAACAACCTTAAATAAATCTTCGGCTTCGGCAGGAATTTTTCCGAAACGGTCTTCCAAAACAGCCCGCAACTCTGTCATTTCGGCTTCCGATTTCAATTCGTCAATTTGAATGTAGGTTCGCAAACGCTCCGCAACAGGCAAAATGTATGTTTCGGGGATATGAATTTCAAAATCAGTTTCGATATTGCAATCGCCGGAAAGAGCATTTTCGAGTTTTTTAACAGTATCCAAGTCAAATAATTCGCGAAATTCTTCTTCTTTGAGTTCGGCAATTGCCTCGTCGAGCATTTTATGATATGTTTCAAAACCAAGTTCGTTGATAAAACCGCTTTGCTCCGCGCCTAAAAGATTACCCGCGCCGCGAATATCCAAATCTCGCATCGCAATCCGAAATCCGTCGCCGAGTTCGCTGTGTTCGACAAGTGCCTGCATTCTTTTTTGCGAATCACTTGTCAAAGTAGCCAAAGAGGGCACAATCAGCAAGCAAAACGCCTTGCGATTCGAGCGTCCGACACGTCCGCGCATCTGATGCAAGTCGGACAAACCGATGTTGTGCGCATGATTGATGATAATCGTATTCGCATTTGGAATGTCAAGCCCCGATTCTATGATATTTGTGCTGACCAAAACATCAAATTCGCCGTCTAAAAAACCCATCATGGCAGATTCTAAACTTTCATCGCTCATTTGTCCGTGCGCAACGGCGATTTTAGCGTCGGGCACAAGCCTTTTAATGATGCCGGCAATATCAAAAATATCTCCCACGCGGTTGTGAACAAAAAACACTTGACCGCCGCGCTGCAATTCATACCGAACCGCATCGCGAATCACCTCCTCGTCAAAATGATGCACTTCGGTAGCCACCGGTTGTCGATTCGGCGGCGGCGTGTTGATAATAGAAAGGTCGCGCGCACCCATGAGGGAAAAATGCAAAGTTCGCGGAATTGGCGTTGCGGTCATGGTCAAACAATCCACATTATGCCGCATTTCTTTGAGTTTATCCTTAATTTTTACACCGAATTTTTGTTCTTCATCAATTATCAATAAGCCTAAATCCTTAAATTTAACCTTTTCATTGGCAATTTTGTGCGTGCCGATGAGAATATCAATTTTACCCGCTTCTGCTTTTTCCAAAATATTTTTCAAATCTTTTGGTTTTCTAAAACGATTGATAAAATCTACAGAAACGGGAAAATTTTTAAGCCTTTCTGAAAAAGTTCTGAAATGTTGCGCCGCCAAAATAGTTGTCGGCACAAGCACTGCGACTTGCTTGCCGTCGCAAACAGCCTTAAAAGCGGCTCTGATAGCGATTTCTGTTTTTCCGAAGCCGACATCACCGCAAATGAGTCTGTCCATCGGATACGGCTTTTCCATATCGGCTTTCACCTCCGCGGCGGAGCGCGCTTGGTCGGGTGTATCCTCATACATGAAAGAGGACTCTAATTCAGCTTGCAAATAACTGTCGCGGCTGAACTGAAAACCCTTTGCGGCGCGCCTTTTAGCGTATAAATTAATGAGTTCGAAGCCAATATCTTTGAGGCGAGATTTCGCTTTTTTCTTTTTATTGTCCCATTCCTGCGAGCCTAATTTTGACAAAGCAGGCGGACTGCCCTCTTTTCCCGTAAATTTTGTAATTTTATGCAAGGCATGTACGCCGACATAAAGCAGGTCGTTGTCTCTGAAAACCAACCTGACCGCCTCTTGTTCGCGCCCGCCGTTGTCTATTTTTTCCAAGCCCGCAAAACGCGCTACCCCATAATCAATATGTGTGATGTAGTCGCCCGTTTGCAAGGAATTCAGCTCTTTGAGCGTGATGGCTTTATTTTTTGAATAACGTTCTTTCAGTTTATAGCGGTGAAAACGCTCAAAAATTTGATGTTCGGTATAAAAAACTGCCTTTACATTGTGGTCAATAAATCCTGCGTGAAGATTGAGGGGAATATAATCAATGGCTAAATTTTTATCAAGTTCTTCAAAAATAGTTTGCAACCGCTCGGTTTGTTTCGGATTGTCCGAAAGAATAAAATTTTTATAGCCTTTTTGCTCATTTTGCTTTAAATCTTCCGTTAAAAGGGTGAAATTTTTGTTAAAAGCCGGCTGCGGTTTGATGTCAAAAGTAAAGGAAAAACATTCATTTTCGGGCAATTTGCGGAGATTTTGCCCAAACTAAATGATTGTGAATTTGACGATTTTTTCCGAAAAATCTTCTTTCGAGTCGTACAATTCCGAAGGCTTAATCAGAGGACTTGTTTCCTTTGTTTTTTGAGAAATTTCTTCAAAAGCGGCTTGCGCCTTTTCTGCATATTTTTTTACAATATTTTCCGTAAAATGAAATCCTTCTGTCCAAATCAGCGATTTTTCGGGGATAAAATCGAAAAAAGATTCGCGCGTTTCGTGAATGAGTTTCATTTGAACATTCGGAATCAGGGCAAGTTTGTCGGTTTTTTGGACGGAAAGTTGTGTTTCGGGATTGAAAGTTCTGATGCTTTCGATGTCGTCGCCGAAAAATTCGATGCGAAACGGCAGGTCGTTGGCATAAGAAAAAATATCGGCTATGCCACCTCTGACGGCATATTGACCGGGTTCATAGACAAAATCCGTACTTTCAAAATGGTAAGAATTGAGAATTTCTTCCAAAAAAGAGACCGGAATTTTTTCGCCAACCTTTATGAGGTAAGTATTGGAAACTAAGGTTTTTTTATTGATAACTTTTTCGGAAAGCGCGTCGGGATAGGTAACAATCCAAACAAAAGGGTTTTGATTGATGCGATTCAAAACTTCGGCACGTTGCAGTACGTTTGCATTATCAACGGGTTCAAAATGAAAGGGTTTTTTGTATGAGGCAGGAAAAAAAAGGATTTCCCGCTCAGGACGCAAACTTTTCAAATCGCCCAAAAAATAGGCAGCATCTTCGCGGTCATTGATAACAAAAAGCTGCAAAAAATTGCCCTCGTTCATAGCGGCAAGTGTCGGAATGAACGATGCCGAACTATTTTTGAGTTGAATATTGCGAACTTGCGGTATTTTTGTCAGAAAATTTTGCACAAAATTATCCTCACGGAAAATTTGCAAATATTCTTCCGCACGTAAAGAAGTCAGCTCGTCCGTTTGAAGCGTCATTTTTTTTGAAATTTGCGCAAATATACACAATTTTCAAAAAAATAAACGCTTTCGGACGGAAAATTATTTACTTTTTGTAACCGGCAAATCTTTGCGCATGAGGATGAGGTCAAAACCCTTTGCCCAATAATCTTGCACAACTGTTTCGACAACAAAACTGTGTTTTTTGTAAAAATTGCTTGCAAATTGAGAAGTGCGTACATAGACAACAGAGGCTTTGTATTTTTTAACAAGTTGTTTGAGTCGGTACTCGGTCAAAAAACTCATGTAACCTTTGTTCATCTCGTCGTTTTTCACAAAATCCCAAACACGATTGACTTTTGTGAAATTTTTTTCATTGACAAGTTTGAAACCTCCGCAAGCGACAATTTCGCCTTCATCGGATTTTTCATTTTTTAATGTCAATACAAAGTATTTTTTTGCATCATGGTCAAGAAAATGCTCAAAATGAGCTTCTTCTTCGGGTGCAAAATAGGTCGGAATGTGCTGACGAAACATATTCATCAATACTTCCTTATCGCTTTTTTGGTAGGGGCGTATCTTTTTTAACATTATCCAATGTCATTAAATTGATATCTTAAAGCAAAATTAACTAAATTTTTTGCATTTTCGGTTACATCGGGTTCTTCAATTGTCGGGCACAGTAATTTTCTGTTTTTGGGCGAAAAAATAATTTCTTCTCCCGCAAAATATGGTTTTATTTGCGAACCGACTGTTTTGACGTAGATTTTTTCAATCGCGTTCATCTCCTCCGGCACTTGCGGCGAAAATTCAAAACAGTCAATTTTGGTTTCTTTCGGCAACATTGAAAGCAAAAGCCCGATTTTAGTCGGTTTATCAGCCGTAATATTCAACTGACGAATTTCGTCATTAAAAATATTTTCACAAATCACTTTTGCGACGAAATCGGACGCGACGATATTAATCGTGTTGTCTTGATTTGCTTGCAGTCGAATTTTCATGCCGCTTTTAATGCGATTTTTGAAATGCACCACAAATCGCCCCAAAGTATAAAAAACATTAAAATTGGGCGTATAAAATTTTGGTTCTTTCAAAAGTCGCCCGCAAACAACGCTCGGTCGGAAAATTTGCAAGGCAATGTGCTTTTCGGCACATTTTTCGGCAAGCATTTTTTCGGCGAGGATTTTATATTTTTCATAAGGATTTCGCCAATTAAATTGCACTTTCGCAAGATAATCGTCCTCAATCGGTTCATTAACAATACCTGCCGCAAAAGCCGTGCTGATAAATATAAATTTACGAATAAATGTTGAGGATTCATAAAAAATTCTTTCTGTTGCAAGAAAATTATCATTTTTTATGATTTTTTCGGCAGCTTCCGTGTTTGCCAAATTCGTCGAAGCGGCTGAATGCAAGAGATAAAAATTAGTTTTGTCTTCGTTCGGAATATCGTCGGCAGAAAAATCTGCAATATCCTTTTCTATGACCGAAATATAGGATAAAAGCACTTCAAAAGGGTACTTTTTTAAGCTTTCGGGCGCGAAAGCATGACGCAACAGCGCGTGTGCACGAGCGATTCCGCTCATGTTTTGATTCGGGCGAATGAGCAAAAATAATTTCCCCTGCAAAGTTTTTTCGGCGAATTTTTCGAGCAATTCATACATTATCTCACGCCCTACAATTCCCGTAGCTCCTGTTAATAAAATTCGTATCGAACTGTTATTCATGCAATTAATTTTCGAGCGGCAAATTTCGCTTATTTTTTTGAGAAAAAAAAGAAATTTTTCTTACATCTTTTACAAGAAGTAAACTTAAATTTTGAAAAGCTGTACCAAAATAAAAAAATTGGTAAAAATATTTTTTTAAATTAACAAATTTTATCAACATTCTGACAAAAAATGGCTGTTTGAATTGGTTAAAAAAATCAAAAAGCACATTTTTACCACATTTTTTAAGCTGAACAGTCAGTTTGCGCTGTATTCGGCGACAAATTCAAAAAATATGTTGCAAAATAAGTAAAAATTTAATTCTTTTGCAACAATTCGGGGCGCAAGAGGGCAGTTTTAAAAATGGCACACAAAGACAAAGCGTCTGAAATTTGACCGGTCATTGCCATTTCATACAACTCCGAAAAGTGCAAATTTTTCACGAGCAGGTCTTCCGTTTCATCAAAATTGTTGGCACATTCGCTTAAATTTTCCGCCAAATAAATGAATGCAACCTCGTCAGTAATCGAATTAGAGGTATGCGCTTTTGCGATGCAAGTCCATTTTTCGGCTGACAAACCTGCTTCTTCTTGCAACTCTCTTTTGGCACTGTCTAAGGGAAAATCAACGATTTTACCGCCTCCCATTGGTATTTCCCACGAATATTCGTTGAGGGTGTAGCGGTATTGCCCGACTAATTTTGTACAGCCGTTTTTGTCAATGGGAATGACGGCAATTGCATAATTTTTGAAATGCACTACGCCGTATATACCCTTTCCGCCGTTTGGATTGATGATTTCGTCTTCGCGAAGGCTTATCCAAGCGTTTTCGTAGATTTTTTTAACAGAAATTGTTTGCCAAAATTTTTTCATTTTTTTTTATTTTTGACTATCTTTGCACAAATTTTATGACTTTTTCGTTTGTTTTACGAAAATTCGGTAAAAGTATTTGCAAAAATAATTTGCAAACTACCCGAAACAGCCGTTTGCGGCATTACAAAGCATGAAATTTTTTTTTAATTTTTTTCATTTGGGAGAAAAATTTCAAAAATGATTTTTTTTTTGAAAAACATTTCAAAGAATCGTTTATTTGATTTTTTTTTGCGAAATTTGCAGCGTTTTATTGTTTAGACACCTAAAAGGAAATTATGTCTCAAGATTTCAAACCAACTCGTATTCAGCAGGTTGCAAGCACGTACAATGTAAGTATTTCGACTTTAACAGATTTTTTAAAAGAAAAGGGTCATACCGTCGAGAATAACCCTAATGCCAAGATTTCGCCCGAACAGCATAAACTCATTGCCGATAAATTTGAAGCCTCGAAAAAAGAAAAAAATGAAGCTTTAAAAAATCAGACAGAGAAGCGAAATCAAAGAACCAATTCTGATGACCGTAGGAATCATCAGCCGAGGACTCATGTGAATAAGTCTAACGATGCAAAACCTGCTGCCGAGAACAAAACCGAGCCTGAAACCATCAGAGGCGGATTGCAAGGCACAAAAGTTGTCGGAAAAGTTGATTTGGAACCTAATAAAGACGGTAACAGAAATGACCGCCCGAATAATTATGACCGTTCGAACAATCAGAACAGAAATAATTCTCAATCGGGGCAAAATAAGTCGAATTTTAACAACAGAAATGCCGACGGGCAAAACAGAAATTCGGACGGGCAAAACAGAAATAATTTCTCCAAAAATCAACAAAATGACCGGAGAAATAACAACGAACCCCGTAAAGAAGGCGAAAAACGCTTTGACACGCCGAGAGAAAATAAATTTGAGCCTAAACCTGAGCCCAAATTGACTACTCCCGAGCTTGATAACGATATTCAGACAGGCGACGAGGATACCGACGCGATTCAAGGAAAAGCGGACAAATTAAAAGGTTTGACGGTACTCGGTAAAATTGATTTACCTGTCAAAGGAAGACCGAAATCCGGCAACAACAGGAACGGAAACAGTCAAAATGCGGGCAACAGAAATCGAAATAATGAGGACAGAAGGAATCAGGACAAAGACAGAAATGCTGCTCCGAGAGGCGAAAATACGAATGCAGACGGAACAGCGAACGCTGAAGACCCTGAAAAAAAACGCAAACGCAAACGCAAAAAAACCAAAAAACCGATAGCTTCGGCAAGTGAATCGGGCGTTTCGACCATCGGACAAGTCGGAAGAATTACGGGCGGAAAATTAGAATCCACCGGCAATACGGGCGACAGACCGCGCAATAATACAAACGGCGGCGGTAATTATCAAAATTCGGGCAATCAAAACAATCGCGATAACAATCAGAATCGCAATCGTAATAATTCCGGAACGCAGCAGAACAGCAATTATCAAGGGAATAACCCGAGAAATCAAAATTCGACGGGCGGACCGAGAAATCAAAATAACACGACGGGCGGTCAGAGAAATCAGAACAGCACGACGGGCGGTCAGAGAAATCAAAACAGCACGACGGGTCCGAGACCTCAGAATACAACTGCGGGCGGGACAGGGAATACTTCGAATACAAATACTTCCACTAACAGCAGCAGTCCGAATAATAACAACCGTAAAAAGGGGACGAAAAAACCCGAATACACGGACGAGGAAATCGGCAAAAACGTCAAAAAAACGCTTAATTCGCAGGGTAAAACGACCAATTCGCGTGTTAAGTTTAGAAAAGAAAAAAGAGCCGCACACGCTCGTGCGCAGCAGGAAGAGCTTGATAAACAAGCAAGTGAAGCAAAAATCTTGCGCGTAACGGAGTTTGTTTCGGCGAACGAATTTGCAAGTTTGATGAACATCAGCATCGGCGATTTGATTTCAAAATGTATTCAACTCGGTCAGTTCATTTCTATCAATCAACGCCTCGACGCGGATATGATTGTCATGGTTGCCGACGAATTTGGGTTTGAAGTCGAATTTATTTCAACGGAAGACGAAACACAAATTGCCGTAGCAGAAGAAATTGACGACCCGGCATTGCTCATCGAACGCGCTCCGATTGTTACAATCATGGGACACGTTGACCACGGTAAAACTACGCTTTTGGACAAAATCCGCAAAGCGAATGTTGCCCTCGGTGAAGCGGGCGGGATTACGCAGCACATCGGCGCGTACAGTGTGCGCACATCAAGCGGAAAAAGCATTACATTTTTGGATACTCCCGGTCACGAAGCCTTTACCGCGATGCGGGCAAGGGGTGCAAAAGTTACTGACATTGTTATTATTGTTGTCGCGGCGGACGACGGCGTGATGCCGCAGACCAAAGAGGCTATCAATCACGCATTAGTCGCAGGTGTTCCGATTGTGATTGCGATTAATAAAGTTGACAAAGCCGGTGCAGACCCCGAAAAAATCAAAAAAGAACTCGCCGAAATCAACATTCTTGTTGAAGATTGGAGCGGTAAATATCAGTGCCAAGAAATTGCGGCGAAGCAAGGAAAAGGTATAGATGAATTATTGGAAAAAGTTTTGCTCGAAGCGGAAATCCTCGAATTGAAAGCGAATCCCGAAAGAAAATCTGCCGGAACGGTTATTGAGGCATCTTTGGACAAAGGACGCGGTTATGTCGCGACACTTTTGGTTCAAAACGGCTCATTAAAGGTCGGCGACGTGGTTTTAGCGGGCGCACACTACGGAAAAGTCAGAGCGATGCAAGACCATTTCGGCACTCGTGTAAAATCGGTCGGACCTTCCGCGCCGGTACAGGTGCTCGGTTTGGACGGTGCGCCGCAAGCGGGTGATAAATTTACGGTTTTGACAAGCGAAAGAGAAGCGCGCGAAATAGCGTCGAAAAGACAGCAAATTTTACGCGAACAAACTATTCGTGCGACAAAACGCCTTACGCTCACGGACATCGGTCGCAGGAAAGCATTGGGCAATTTCCATCAGTTGAATTTGATTATCAAAGGCGACGTGGACGGTTCGGTAGAAGCACTTTCAGATGCTTTGCTCAAACTTTCAACAGAAGAGGTCGAAGTCAATATCTTGCATAAAGCGGTCGGACCGGTTTCGGAATCCGATGTACTTTTAGCGTCTGCTTCCGATGCCGTTATCATTGGCTTCCAAGTCAGACCTTCTAAAAATGCCAAAGCTGTTGCTGAACGTGAAAGTATTGAAATCAGAACGTATTCAGTTATTTACCAAGCGATTGACGAGGTGAAATTAGCGATAGAAGGCTTGCTTGCCCCCGGATTTGAGGAGCATACACTTGGTCATGCGGAGATACGTGAGATATACAAAATTCCCAAAGTCGGTACATCTGCCGGTTGTTATATCACGGACGGCGTGATGCAAAGACATTGCAAAATGCGTCTTTTGAGACAAGGAGTTATTGTTTATGAAGGAAAAGTATCAACTCTTCGTCGTTTTAAAGATGACGTTACGGAGGTGAAACAAAATTACGAATGCGGCATCATGCTTGATAACTTCAATGATTTTATGATTGGAGATGAAATTGAAGCGTATGAAATGAAAGAAGTCAAACGCAAGCTGAAATGAGAACTTACGTTGATGTTTTGATAAAAAAAACGGGCAAATGGAAAAATTTGCCCGTTTTTTTTTATTTTCCGCCTGTCCCTGTCGAAGGAGTAGTGCTGCTTTTTTTAGTTTTATCGGTTTTGGTTCCGGTGCTTTTTTTATCAGTAGCGGCAGGCGTTTTTTTCTCGTCTTTTTTCTCCGTTTTATTAGTTGTCGTCGTCGTTTTTTTGTCCTCTGTTGTCGGAGCGGTTTTCGCGTCTGCGAAACAAACTTTGCAAGCTTCTAATTTGTCTGTTTTCGCTTTTGTGAGGGCAACGGAAGAGGCATCAGCTTTTCCTTTGACGTGCTGACAATCTTTTTTGTGGTATTTTGTGCCGTTTTTGGTAATAAAAACCATGTCCTGCGCGGAAACATTGCCACTGATAAGGCTTGCAAAAACGAAAATAAGGCTCAAAAAGATGCTTTTGACAATAATTGCTTTCATAAATTTGATGTTAAAGGTTAAAAAAATTTGCACTTATAATTGCAAACTGTTGAACGAATATACGAAAAAAAAGGAATTTTGTTTGGAAAAATGTACTTTTTCGTTTGGAAATTGAATCTGAGATGTTTTTTTGTGTTGATTCTAAAATTGCCTCACAGTGTTGCGACAAAATTTTTTTTTCTCCAAGAAAAGTTATTTATCTTCCTTTATGTGTTTTTGAGCAAAAAAAACTAACATTTCTAAAAAAAATGTTAGTTTTTTTCAAACCTGTTGTTTATTTTTTGAGCGGAGCACCGCAAGATTTACATTTTGCGGCAGCCGCCTCATTCATTCCGCTGCAATATTTGCATTTCACTTGTGCCGCTTGCGCGTTGTTGTCTGCCGGTGCTGTACCCGTATTTCCGGTCGTATTACCACCTGCAGCAGGTGCATTTTCAGCAGCTTTTTTAGAAATTTGTGTCATAAGATTGCTGACATTGTCTTGTGCTTGCTTGAAGTTCGCGGTAACTTTGCGCGTGAGTGAGGTAGCATCGTCAATGCTTGCGGCGTTTGCGGCAAGTTGGTCATCAATGCTTCTGAGCAACATTCTTGCTTCCGAAACAACCGTCATGGCAGATTGTTTGAAAGATTCGTCTTTCGGAGCAGTTTCTAATTTGAGAATGTCGTCGTTAAGTTGTTTTTTCTTGTCCTTAAAAGATTTCAAATCACGGACAAATTCGTGGCTGAGCAAATTATTGGCTTCCGAAAGTTTAGCGATTTTTTGCTTTTCATCGCCCATGCCGTCCGCCTCTTTTTTAACGCCTTCCGCTTTTTTAACAAGCGCGTCTATTGCGGGCGAAAAACTTTTGTACGTAATTTTCAAATCGTTTAATTCTTTGACAGCGTAATCCCATTGTTTATTTTCACCTTCTACGGATTTTTTACAAGCCGCAAAAAAAACAACGCCGACAAGTAAAAGCAAGAAAAAATTCATCTTTTTCATCAAAGTAAGTGTTTAGGTTAATAATCGCTTGTAATTGAGCAAATTTAATGCCTTTTTTGAAAATTTAAAGCCTTTTCAATTTCTTCTTTCCAAAGTTTTCTGTTATTCACGACAAATTTTTCTGTTTGACCGTCGTTTGTTGTAACGGCAAGACCATTGGGAAAAAATCCAAGCGTGTTGTAAAAACTTACTTCTTTAATTTGCAGCAGGTTAATTATCAGCTCATGGTTTTGAGTATTGAAATGGTGAGATTTAAAATGAAGCCTGTCTTCGAGCAAATAAAGTTTGCCGCCGACAGCCTCAGCCTTTATAAAGTGATTCGCACCGCCCGAACGAACAACAGTCTGCCCGTTGAGATTTTCAATTTGTGTTTGCTTTTTTACAGACTTGGAAGTCAAAAAAAAGTACATCATTGTTCCGAAAACAAATCCGGAAAATAAACCGACTGCTAATGCGTAGAGCGGTTCAAACAGAGCTGCCAAAAAAAGTCCGAGCAAAATGCCGAAAGCAAGCCCTGAAAAAATTGAGTTTCTGATGGCTGTCATCAATTGTTTTTTTAACAAATGTATAAAAAATTACTTAACAAATCAATCGCAGCGACACAAACAAGGGTATGGAATACATCTGACCGCCCTTGTTCGTTACAAAGTTTGAACATTTAGAGCTTTTCAAAAGTCAAACGTTCGCCTTTTTTGGACTCGTCAAATTGCCCTTCGTGATACGCCAAATGCCCCGAAACGATTACCGAATGTACTTTTGCGGGAAATGTGTGCCCTTCAAAAGGCGACCAAGCGCATTTGTAAAAAATATTTTCCGCACTGACTGCTGTCGAATCATGCAAATCAAAAAGCACCAAATCCGCAAAATACCCCTCCCGCAAGTAGCCTCGTTTTTCTATCCTGAAACACTCCGCGACGGCATGGCACATTTTTTCAACAATTTTTGTGAGGGAAATTTTACCTGCACGGTGCGCTTCAAGCATCATCAATAAAGAATGTTGCACAAGCGGCACACCGGAGGGCGATTTCCAATAATCCGCATTTTTTTCCTCACGTGTATGCGGCGCGTGGTCAGTCGCAATCACGTCAATTCGATTGTTCAAAACAGCCTCCCAAAGCGCGTTTTGATGCCTTTCATCTTTTATCGAAGGATTACATTTGATTTGAAATCCATATTTTTCATAATCCTTCGCGCTGAAATACAGGTGATGCACACAGGCTTCGGAGGTAATTTTTTTGTTGCGCAAAGGCGTTTGATTGTCAAAAAGCGTGAGTTCGTCCGATGTGCTGATGTGCAAGATATGCAAGCGCGTACCGAATTTTTTTGCCAAATTGACCGCCCGAAAAGAAGAGCGCAAACAAGCGGCTTCATCGCGAATGAGCGGGTGAAAAGCGGCAGGAATGTTGTTTCCGTATTGATTTTTGAACATTTCCGCACGCGCACGCACGGTAGGCTCGTCCTCACAATGTGTAGCGATAAGCATGGACGCAGCCGAAAAAATTTTTTCAAGCACTGCCGTATCATCAACAAGCATATTGCCGGTGGACGAACCCATGAAAATTTTTAATCCGCAAACTTTTTCCGCATCGGTTCGCAAAGCAATTTCGGCGTTGTCGTTCGAAACACCCATATAAAAAGAATAATTCGCCAAAGAATTTTGTGAGGCAATCGCATATTTTTCCTCCAAAAGTTCATGTGTAAGCGTTTGCGGATTCGTATTCGGCATCTCCATATAAGAGGTAGTGCCGCCCGCCACCGCTGCTTTTGCTTCGGAATAAATATTTGCTTTATGCGTCAAACCGGGCTCGCGAAAATGCACTTGGTCGTCAATAATGCCCGGCATGAGGTATTTTCCTTCCGCATTAAGGCAAATATCGGCATTCGCTTGGATATTTGAATCGATTTTTTCAATAATTCCGTTTTTCAACAAAACATCGGCAGGAAAAATTTTGCCCTCGTTGATGAGCAAAGCGTTTTGAATGAGAATTGATTTCATGTCCTTAATTTTTTCAAAAAATGGCGCATTTTAGGAAGTATGAACAGGTTTTACGCGGCAAGAGAGCAAAGTCAGGTCGTCAGCAAAACTTGATTTTCCTTTAAATTTATTCAAATAATCCAACAAAGCGCGATGTAAATCACCTTGTTTAAGATGTTGATGGTCATAAATAAATTTTTCTAAGGAAGTTTCGCCAAACTCCACACCGTTTTCGTCGCTTGTTTCGGTAAAACCATCGGTGAAGCAAAAAAGCAAAAATGAATCAAGGTTATTGAGATATTGAATACTCAAAAACGGCAAAGGATTAAAAGCTCCCAAAATGGTCGTTCCGTCGTTTAATTTATGCGCATCTCCTTTTTCGCGAAACAAAAGCGGCGGATTGTGCCCTGCGTTGACATACGTCATGGTTTTGGTCGCGAAATCGTAAGTAACCAAAAAAGCGGTAATAAAATTTTCGCCGTTGGAGTTCTCAATGATTTGAAAATTAAGCTCTTGCACAATTTTTTTCAAATCATCGGTTTGCCTGACCAAAGTTCGCAAAGCGGCTTGAAAATTCGACATCAGAATCGCGGCGGGAATGCCTTTTCCGGAAACATCGGCAACACACATCAAAAACTTGCTCTCAGAAATTCGGATAAAATCGTAATAATCGCCGCCGACTGTGTGATGCGGTTGATAGCTTGCAAAAACAGATAATTCTTCCGTATTCGGGAGTTTTTTCGGAAAAAGCAAAGTTTGAACTTGTTTGGCGATTTCCAATTGACGATTAAAATTATCCTGCTCTTTTTCTTTTTGCGCTAACCTTTTATTTTCAGCCGCAACCAAAACGATGTTTCCGAGCGTTTGAATAAAATTAATATCTAATTTTTCCAAATCATCAAGTTTTTCGGGATAGCCGATAAAAATGAGTGCTTTGAGTTGTTTTTTTATTAAAATAGGCAAAACCAACTGAAATTCGGAAAATTGTTCACATTTTTTCAGCACAACTTCGCCTTCCGTCCAATTCGTAACGGCGAGAAATTCGGGGGGGAGAACAATGCCGGCAAAATCCTTTTCTGTGCCGTGCCTTTCAACACATTTCCACGATTCTTCGGCAACAAAAATGGCGATTTGCTCGACATTGGGGTTAGAAACAAGAATAAATCTTAAAATTTTGTATAAATCGCCGATTTTTGCGTTTGAATTAATGAGTGTAATCGTCTCAAAAAGAGATTGCAACTCCATTTCGCGCATTTTTAACTTTTGCTCCGTGCTGATAGCCATATTTTAATTTTTTATTCATTTTTTGAATGTGGGTCGTAGGCATCATGAAGCCCGTTTCCGAGCAGATTAAATGCCAAAACAAGCACACTGATACAAAGTCCGGGAAACAAAACCAAATGCCAACTGTCGCGCGAACCGATTGCCATAAAGCCGTCATACACCATGCCGCCCCACGAAGGCGCGGGCGGTTGAACGCCCAAACCGAGAAAACTCAAACCGGCTTCCATCAAAATTGCGGAAGCAAAATTTGCGGTTGCGGAAACAATGACTGAGCCGACGGTATTGGGCAAAATATGGTGAATGATAACTCTTGTGTTGTTCAGCCCGAATGCGCGCGCAGCTTCGATAAACGTTTGCTCCTTAATCGCCATGATTTGTCCGCGCAAAATGCGTGCGGTATCCACCCACATCGTCAAACCGACCGCCATAAAAGTTGCCCAAATGCCTCGACTTTGCAACGCCATCGTAACGGCAATGACCAACATAATGCTCGGAATAGACCAAACTACGGACATGAACCAAGAAATTACATCGTCGGTTCGTCCGCCGAAATAGCCCGCAGCCGCCCCCGCCATTACGCCGATAAAAATCGAAATCAAAACTGCCGCAAAACCGATACCGATAGAAATTCTTGTGCCGAGCAAAAGACG
>JBPOJO010000354.1:0-5123 GCA_052033485.1 Bacteroidota bacterium
AATTCAACTTTTGTATGTCATTTTGGCATTTTGGTATAAAAATCGTAAATCATTGATAAACAAAGATTTAAACAAAAAAACATGACAATTATAAAAAAATATTTTCATATAAATAAAATTGCATAAACGAATATAAGCATTTATAAATTTTACGCAAAAAAATCATTTTTTACAAAATATACCCTCAAAACCCGAAATATTTCGCAAATTCTTACTTTCAAATACAAAAAAGAAATTTTATTTAGACTAATTAAAAATAATTCGTATTTTATTTGGAATTATTCTAAACAAGCATTTCCTTTGCAGCATCAAAACAAAACCATGAGAAAAACTGCTTTATTACTTATTTTTTGCCTTGTCTCCGATTTTTTGGCTGCACAAACCGACACTTTGAAAACGCAAAACGTCAAAGAAATTGTCGTAACCGCAAGCCGAACCGAAAAATCTGCCGAAGAAGTCAGCGTTCCCCTCAGCCTCATCGCTCAAAAACAAATTAAACAAGCGGGAAATTTGAGATTAAACGACCTGCTTGCCGAACAAACCGGCTTACAAATCGTCGCCGGACACGGTCAAGGCGTTCAAATGCAAGGTTTTAACCCCGATTACACCCTGATTTTGCTCGACGGCGAACCCCTCATCGGGCGCACCGCAGGCACATTGGAACTCTCCCGAATCGCACTCGGCAATATCGAACAAATTGAAATTTTGAAAGGCGCGTCCTCAAGCCTCTATGGTTCGGAAGCCCTTGCCGGCGTGATAAATATCATTACCCAAAAAAACAAGGACACAAGTCTTTCATTATCAAGCCGGTACGGAAGCAATCAAACAAGTGATTTTTCCGGCGAGGTCGCTTTAGGAAAAAATAATTGGCAGGCGGGGATTTTTCTCAACCGCTTTTCCTCCGAAGGTTATGATTTTACACCCGAAACTTTCGGAAAAACCGTTGAGCCTTTTCGCAATTACACCGTACAGGCGAAAATTCGCCGGGATTTTACTCCCAAAATCAATTTTTCCCTTTCGGGGCGTTATTTTGAAGAACATCAAACCCAAAATTTTTTGGTTTCAGCCGAAAATGACCTGCAAAAAGTGAGCGGAAACGGTTTTTCTGCCGATTACAATCTTACTTCCGCGCTCAAAATTCGCCTGAAAAATCGCTTTTTGCTCCGCCTCAGCCTCTATTCTGCCGCCTACAAAACGTCCTCTTCCTTGCTTTTTGTGCAAAACAAAGAACTTTTTGAGCAAAGTTTTTTCAAACAAAGTTTTTTGCGCCCCGAAGCGCAAGCAGATTATTTTTTTTCCGAAAAACATTCTTTTACGCTCGGCACGGGCATGATTTCGGAAAGCGTTTTGGCGAGCCGCTACACGGGTAAAAAGCAATTTTCAAACCTTTACGCCTATTTTCAATACGAATTTTCGCCTTCCGAAAGAATGCAAATCACGCTCGGCGGTCGTTTTGACGCACATTCTGTCTATGGTTCGCAGTTCAGCCCGAAACTTTCGGCGCGCTGCCGCGTTTCGCCGCGATTGACTTTGCGCGCTTCGGCGGGAGTCGGTTTCAAAGCCCCTGATTTCAGGCAGTTGTATCTCAATTTCAACAATGCGATTGCGGGTTACGCAGTTTACGGCGCGCAGGAATTGCCCGATATTTTGCGCGAATGGGAAAAACAAGGGCAAATAGCCGAAATTTTAGTGCCCGTATCGGAGGCGGGCGATTTGCAGGCGGAAAAATCGCGCTCATTCAATCTCGGCGGCACGTTTAAATTTTCCGAAAAAATGCAGTTCAGCCTCAATATTTTCCGAAATGATGTCAGTCATTTAATTGAAACACAAATCGTTGCGAAACGCACAAACGGACAAAATATTTACGGTTACAGAAATTTGAACAGCATTTTTACGGAAGGCATCGAAACGGATTGGAAATATTTGTTTAATGCAAATTGCTCATTTTCAGTCGGTTATCAATTTTTAAATGTAAAAGACAAAGATATTTTGACAAAAATTGAAGCGGGCGAAATTTACCGACGCGACCCCGAAACATTGGCAACGGAGCGACTTCATGCGGCAGATTATCGGGGTTTATTCGGCAGGAGCAAACATTCGGGCAACATGAAATTTTTTTACGAAATCCCTCAAAAGGGCATTTCGGGCACGTTGAGGCTTGTGTATCGCGGGCGATATGGCTTCGGCGACCGCGACGGCAATCTTATTTACGATTCGGAGCGCGAAAGTGTCGGCGGTTATTGCACATGGCACATTTCATTTGCGAAAACATTTTTTTCGGAAAAAATGCGCATACAAATCGGCATTGACAATTTGCTCAATTATCGCGACCCGAACAACATTCCGAACCTTGCGGGGCGGCTTTGTTGGGCATCAATGAGTTTTTCTTTGCAAAAAAAGAGAGGAGTACAACGGACTTCAGTCCGTTAGTCAATACGGATTTGCGTCGCCGTTTTTGTGAGCCACAAAGGAGCAAGCTAAAGCTCGCTGTACAACAAAGAAGCAAGCTAAAGCTCGCTGTACATAATCGGCTAAATTGTTAAATTGTTAAACTGTTAAATTGTTAAATTGTTAAATTGTTAAATTGTTTTTTTACCTAAATTGTTTTTTAAAAATGAAAAAGTCAATTATCTGTTTAATTTTCGCCTCTTTTGTCGTTTTGACAGCTTGTAAAAAAGAGGAAACCGCCGCGCCCGCTAAATCGCTTGAGCCGCTCACGGTTAAAAATCTTGCGGCAGCCCCCGTGCAAATAGACCCGAATACGGGAAAACCCATCGGCGGAACGAATAAATTCACTTTGTACAGTTTGAAGGACAATGCAATAATCGCGAATACGGACAGTGCGACAGAAAAATGGGATATTGGTTTCAGAGGCACGACTTTGATTGTCAACGGCGGCAAAATTCGCGCAGGCAAGGGCGGTGCGTATATACACACGGGCTTGTTTGACGAGTTGAAAAGCGTACCCGATAGGGCGGAATGGCGTACAGATGAGAGCGAAACGGATTTGGGCGTACCGCTCGGCAGCGGAAAAGGTTGGTACAATTATGACCACACAAACAATCGCGTCAGCCCTGTTCCGGGCAAAATTTTGCTTATTCGCACTGCACAAGGAAAATACGCGAAATTGGAAATTTTGAGCTACTACAAAAATGCCCCCGCAGTACCGAGTGCAAGTGATGAAAGCCGTTATTTTACTTTCAAATTTGTGTATCAAGCGGACGGCAGCAAAAATTTTTAGGCAAATAAAACATTGCCTTTCGGTTATTGGTGTTCTCATAAACGACCGATAAACAATGTTTTACGCTGATTTTTGTGTCCGCAAAAATATGCAGGCACGACTTGGAAAATCGCGCAACAGAAAAACAAAGATTGTGATTGATGTGATTTTAATAACCCGGGCTGTATCCATGAACCGACGATAAAAGTGCATTGTTTTCAGTGCACTTTTTTGCAAAAAAACACACTAAGGGCGTTTTTCATTCCGTTTTAGCATTTTGAGTAATAATTTTTGTGCTTTTTGATTTCGGGAATGCACAAATAAAGTCAATCTTTTTTGAAGAAAAAATCGCTGATAAGCACGTCGGAAGTCATTGTTCCGATATGAGTTTGCGATTCGGTCAATTCGCTTAAAGTCAGGTTTGTTTTTTTGCAAAGAAGTCATTTAAAAACCAATGCCAATATTGAAATGTTACTTGTAAAAGAAATTGTACGGTATGCTATCAGCTTGCCATAGAATTTAAAATCAATTTTAAAGTTCGTTTTTAAATGAATGCTATATCAAAATTGAAATTTTCTTCAAAATTTCGTCTTCATCATACTCGGCGATGACATCATATACACCGTCGTCCACAGCGAGCGCAACGGCTTTACCGATGTTTCCGTTTTCGAATTTGGCTTGCCAAAATCCTTTTTCCGCTATATTTTCGGTCATACTGCCCATCGAAAAATCTTCCTCCGAAAACACAAAAACCAAACGTCCTTCGTTTATCAAATCCGAAACGCATTTTTCTTCGATAACTTTATCCGTAAACTTCTGAAAATGAACGCCGTATTCATATTTTTCACCTGTTTGTTTGTCTTCGTAAAGACGGCGCGGCAGACGATATGATAAATCGCGCGCATAAAACGGGTCAAAAACAATGATTTTCCCCGTATCAACAATAATTTCGCCGATTTTTTCTGTTTTGTGTGCCATGTTATTGCTTATTTAATAGGAAAAAAATAAAAAACAAGAGGGAAATTAAACCTAAAAACTTTAAAGTGAAATTTTTGTAAAAAGACTTTTCCTGCTTCTCGACGGGCAATAATTCGTGTATTTCAGCATGACAAAGTAAGCAAAGTTTGACTACATCTTCGTTATCTGTTTTGCCGAAAAATTTACGAGGATAAATGTGATGCTTGTTAATGTAACGATATTCTTTACATCGTTCGCAAACGTCTTTCTGCATAGAAATTAAATTTTAAGCAAGTTGCTTATTTTTAAATTCAAAAACAAATTTATCTGCAATTCATTTTAGATTGTAGTACAGCGGAGTGTGGAAATTTTTGTCAAAAATACGGAAGCTCTTATGCCGTCGGGCGAGGAGCATTTTGAAAAATATTTTCAGTGGGAAATATTGAAATACGTCAAGTTTTTAAAAAGTAACACCTTTTGGCATTCTTATTTTTGGTAATAATTTTTGTGCTTTTTGATTTCGGGAATGCACAAATAAAATCAATCATTTTTGAAGAAAAAATCGCTGATAAGCACGTCGGAAGTCATTGTTCCGATATGAGTTTGCGATTCGGTCAATTCGCTTAAAGTCAGGTTTGTTTTTTTGCAAATCTACAAAAAAACACTCAAAATCACAACTTTTCGTGAATCAACTTTTCCACGCTTTTTGTCTTGCCCGAAAAATTGATTCCGATGAGGTAAATTTCTTTATTTTGTCCTAAAAATTGTTTGTAATAGCCCTTGTCATGGATTTGTTGCACGGCAGTTTTTGCGGAATCATTCAATTTGAACTCAAAAATGTAAATACGATTTTCGTAAAACATGACCGCGTCGGCGCGCCCGCTTGACATATTTACTTCGGATTGAATGTAAAAACCGCAGAGTTTGAGCGCAAGGAAAATGACGG